>JBAYOE010000103.1:0-5625 GCA_041678405.1 Sphaerochaetaceae bacterium
CAAGTTGAGTGTAAAAAGGGCAACCAGGATTAAGAAAATAGGGGAACCGTAAGCGTTATTTAAAGAAAGAGATACAATCAGTTTTCCCAATTTGGGATAGTTTTCTATATACCACTGCTGATTTCCATGTTGCGGCAAAAGGGTTCCGATTATGATATAAAGGGCAATCAGAGCCAAAATAACAACGGCAACTTTAAGTGATGTTATCCAGTGCAATACTTTTTTTACGTTACTTTTCATAGCTCTCCTACAATATGATAAAAGAGCCGGAAGTGCTACCTCCGGCTCTGATAATTTTTAATTATTGCCACTACTTAAATAGAGGGGGAGCCCCCGTTATGGCATTGTAGCTGGCTAAACTATCGGTCTCTCTTAGGTCATTTTCACTTAAGAAAATGCGGGAATTATCGTGACAAGAGTCGCAACTCTCATTCTGGAAAGTTGAACGTTGAATGTTGTGAGTCGGTGAGTATTTCCAGTTGCTCCGCTGGTCGAAATTAGGCAAGAGATTGTCACCCGATTCAATAAATGAGGTAGCCTGAGTCGGTATATGACGTAAAGCGACATATTTGTAGGGGCGTTGTTCTGATGGAGTCGGGTTTAACCCAATTCTGAAAAGAACCCTCATCTCCGAGTGACTGGCTACACTTTGGCGGTCATCGGCAACAGTAACGTGACACTCAAAACAGTTTTGGTTGGCTTGGGCATGACAAACTTGGCAAGCCAATAAATCTTCACTGTGAACATTGTGTTGTTCAATGGCAGAGCGACCGCTATAAATGTCTTCGTGACAATCGAGACACGAAGGAAGAGTCGGTTTATCCCACATAGAGGCGTACTCTTCTCCGGTACCGTGGAAGTTGCTGACATCGTGACAATCCATACAGGTCATCCCCTTTTCATAATGGACGTCGTGGGCAAAACCAACGGTTCCCATAAATTCACCGGCATTTCGGGCACCATGACACCCATAACAGGTTTGATCCATTGGGGGAGTACTAAAGAATTTGTGTCGGTCAATTAATCCGCCGGCATAGTTACTTGGTCTGCTAACGTGACACTCGCCGCAAGTGGCGTGACAGTTTGCACAGTTAAGACTGAACGGCTCCCCTAAACCTGCATGGGGATTATCCAAAGCATTGGGGTCTCCGCTAAACTCTATCAGAGAATTTGCAAAGCCTCTTACCGTTGCATGGAGTGATTTTTGATAGGTCTCCAGTGCCTCATAGTGACAAATTCCACAGATACCTTCTGCATCTTCAGAAGGTTTTGGATTAACACCGTTATGGGCAAATTCAAAACGATCCTCTAAACCGTTTCCGCCGTGACAGGTAACACATCCAAGTTTTCCGTGGGGTGTGTTGAGAAATTCAATAGAGACTTGAAATTTTTCGAGCACCGAAAACTCCGGTGCAGCGGGGCCTCATCCACCTGTCTCTGCCGTAGCAGAGACACGGGTAGCCAACTTATTTATCGGGTGTGTTTTTGTATGACAGGCGATACATTTATCGCTGACTTGCGGTTCTAAATAGATAGGATCTGTGAAACGGGCAGTAACAACTTGTCTGGGAGCTTTTTTTTGACAGCCCATCCCAATTAGTACAATTATTGCTACCAAAATTAACAACCCAGTTTGGTACAAAACTTTTGTCTTCTTTTTTGTCATCATCCCCTCCGTATCAAACAGGTGCCTTGGCAGACATTATAACAGTATCGATAATAAAAGGACAATATAAATCTTTGATTTGGTGCCCTGATTTCCTATTTAAGGCTGATTGAATGGTAAATCCAATTTGCATATAAGCTTTTCCAGTTAATACTGCAATTCTAGCTGAAAGAGATAGTTGGTAAAGGCTTTAGGATTGGGTGACAGCATCCTGACAAATCAGTATCTGTTCTAGATATTTAGCTTAATTACTTCTCTTTTATCGCCGATACGTTTCAGATATCCATCACTGCTCATTTGGTTTAAGAGTGGCAACATGTATTTACGACTTAATGGTAGATACTCTTTTGCCTCACCAATGCTAAATTGAGTTCCTATCTTTTTGTCTTTTAAAACGAGGCTGACCATCTGAAGATAAGTTTCCGTTAGATAGATATAAGAACTTTCAACAATAATAATATGGGCGTTTTGCAGTAGGATTCCAACGGTAGTTTTATCTTCTTTTGATAAATTTTTAACTTCAAAGCCGCTAAAGCCCTCTTTTCTTATCCTCTCTAAGAGTTCTTTTTGCTGTTTTGTTAACTCTTTTGTCTCATTTGAAAGGATCTCTAAAAACTGATTCTTTAAAACTACTTTTTGTGTTTTAATCATCGAATCAATAATCAAGGAGACTAAATCGGGAGGATAAGAGAATCTGTTTTTAGCTATCTCTAAAGAGAGTAATTTGCTTTCTTTGATAATTTCTAAAATTTTATCTTCAACCTCTTTAACTATTGTTAAACTGACAGAATAAGAACCAAGCTGCAGATAATTACCATTATAATCTGCATTTTTTGCATACCCGTTTAAAACTAAGTCAAATTGATTTCTATTTGTTATTTTTTCTAGAAAAGAATTATCATCATCGATTAACTCTCTTACCTTTTTTATCTTATCTTTGTTTAAATCTGCAGTCTCTAAAAAGAGAGCAATCCCTGCAATTGAAGCTGAACCGGGGTAAATTACAACACCCTTTTGATTCCAAAACCAAGGGTGTTGTTCCTCTGTTTCCATGTAACAGAGTTTTCTTTCATCTTTTAAAGTTGCTAAGACTTTTAAGAGAGAGTTGTCGTGCCACGTACATGAGGCTATCTCATATTTGCCGTTGTTTTTAATGTTAACAGGTTTCTCCTTATAGACTGGAGAGACCAAAATGTACCATTTTTTTGAATTGGAAAAGTAGTTTGGGTTGGTTGTCAGACAGCTTCCTTTTTTGAGCAATTCAGAATCGATACCCTGCAAAGATAGAGCCACCCGACTGCCTGAATTTACTTTTTTTACCGATTTGCCAAACGACTGTAAGCTCCTGATTCTTCCTTTTACATTATCGGGAAGAAGGAATACTTCTTCTGCTAAATTAAATTCTTTTTGTCTGAGAGAACCGGTAACGACGGTTCCAATACCATCCACAATAAAACTTCGGTCGATGAAAAAAGCCGGGGCGAAATGGGTATTTTTGTTTTTGCCTAAATATAAGTCGATTACTTGTTTTAGTTTTTCTATACCAGACGGATTGTTTATACTGGTAACAACAGGCTCTATCTCATACCCAAAAAGAGCATTAAATCGCCTTTTAATGTCGATTGAGAGTTCTTGTAATGTCTGGTTATCGACTAAATCGGCTTTGGTGATTACCGGTATAACAGTAGGAACTCCCATTGCTTTTAAGATTTGACTGTGGTCTTCAGTTTGCGCCATCCATTTATCGTCACCGGCAACTGTCAACAAAGCCAAATCAAGAGACCACGTTCCCTGTACCATATTTCTTATAAACCTTTCATGACCCGGGACATCAATGACTCCGATTGTCTCTCCTCTTTGGTTTATATAATGGGCAAAACCCAGTTCAATGGTCAAAAAACGTCTTTTTTCTTCGGGGAGACGATCAACTTGTTGTTTCGTTAAAAGTTTTACGAGACTCGATTTTCCATGGTCCACATGACCGGCAGTCCCAATTATGTACATTTCAAAGCCCCAATACGGTTTTTATGCTCTCTCTGAGAGTCTCTTGCTGATTATCTAAAAGGGCAGCTAAGTTTAAGTAGAGAGCCCCTTTCTCAACACTCCCGATAACAGGCTCTTTTAACTCTCTGAACTCTTTTAAGAGCTGTAGTGGCGGTTTCTTTGTTACTACTTTTATAGCAATTGAAGGTAGCTCTTCATCGGGACTGCTGCCGCCCCCCAAAGTCATCGGAGCTTCAACTAAAGAGAGATTTTCTGAAGGTAAATCTTTGATTATTACCTTTCCTATTTCAAAAAGCTGTTCTTTTGTTCGGGAGGCTAAAAGAATAGTAGGACTCTTATCACCGTTAAGGCGCTCAATTAGTGTTTGCTGCAAAAGGGTGAGAACGGTTTTACCCGGTCTTAAAACTCTGTAAAGAGGGTTCTTGTGCAACCTCTCAATCAGCTTTTTAGAACCGACGATGATACCCCCCTGAACAGATCCCAACACTTTATCGGCTGAAAATGTGACTAAATCGGCACCCATTACAATATGGTCTTTAGCTCTTTTCTCACCCGGTAAAATTTCATCAAGAACACCAGAACCTTGATCGACAACCAGACGAACCCCCTCGGGTAAGATTGAAGCCAACTCTTTTGTTGTGGGCTCGTCGGTGAAACCCCGTAGGGCAAAGTTGCTTCGGTGGACTTTTAGTATTAAAGCTGTTTTTGGGGTTATCGCATTTTTATAATCCTCAAGTGTTGTAATGTTGGTCGTTCCAACTTCCACCAACTTTGCCTGAGATTGTCTGAGGATATCGGGGATTCTAAAGCCGCCCCCGATTTGAACCAACTCACCCCGACTGACAATAACCTCTTTCCTTTTAGCCAAAGCAGAGAGGACAAGATAAATCGCAGCCGCATTGTTGTTAACGACAAGAGCCGATTCGGCTTTTGTGGCAACACTGAGGAGCGATGAAATCAGATTGCGCCTCTCACCCCGTTTCCCTGTTTCTAAATCAAATTCCAAAGAAGAGTAGTTTGTATTTAGTCTTTTTGCTGCTTCCCAACTCTTTTCAGAGATAACAGAACGCCCTAAATTTGTGTGGATTATTACACCGGTGCAGTTAATGACACTCTGCGGTGTTTTTCGGTAACTTTTTTTACACTCAGCAAGACACAAATTTAGAATCTCCTCATAAGAGAACTCTTTGGCCTCATTAAGAATCTGTTCTCTGACAAATTCAAGTTGCTTTCTGACACAATCAACTGTGACAGAGCGGCTGATGAGGTCAAAATAGTCACTGACAGATTTTTCCTGCAAAAGAGTCTCTACCTGTGCGATGCCAAACTTTTTGTTACCCATAGTACGGAAGAGGCAGGAATCGAACCTGCCACTGCGTTTATACAGTCAACGGTTTTGAAGACCGCGGGAGCCACCAGACCCCATCAGCTTCCAAAAAGGGGCTATAAAAAGCCCCTTTTTAGTTTTGATAATTTAATTATTGTTCATTAATTGACTAATGGCAAGCCGGCAGGCATCCAGCTGTTATTAATACCGCCCTGCAAAGAGTAAGCATCAAAACCGAGTGTTCTTAAGACTCCAACGGTTTGACCGGAGGTCTGACCGGAGAAACAAGCCACCACAATTTTATCTTTTTTGGAGAGTGTCGGTAAAATAGTTCCAAACTGAGCCCAAGCGGTATGAGTTGACCCTTCAATGTGTCCGGTATCGTAATCGGCTTTACTTCTTATGTCGATAACTTTAAAAGCTTTTGGGTTTGTTTCCAAGGCATCGTAAAGATTTTGGGGGGTTATCATCTTGTTACCGTCACTGCCGACAGATTTAAAATAAGCTCTGGCTGCATCCCAAAGGATTTTTTGCTCTTCTGTTTTTGCTGAAGAGGCATCATAGCGGGCAGCAAGCTCACGTTCTGTGGTTTCAGTGGCCCCCAGTTTTGCAGCATTCCAACCGTTCA
>JBAYOE010000104.1:0-5569 GCA_041678405.1 Sphaerochaetaceae bacterium
GACAAAGAGAGTGCAGAAAATGCCGCTGAGTTAGTTAAAGTTGAATACGAAAGGCTAAAACCAATTTTCACCATGGAAGAAGCCAAAGATGAAAAAGGTGTTTTTATCCACGATAAAACCAATGTCCTCTCTGAATTGCACATTAGCCGAGGTGATATCGAAAAAGGGTTTAAAGAAGCTGATGTTATAGTTCAAAACACTATAACCCTGCCGGCTATTGAACATGCTTACTTAGAACCGGATTCTGTATATGCCCACATTCAGGATGACGGTTTGCTTGCAGTTTATACCCAATCACAAAGCTCATTTAGCTTCAGAGACGAGATTGCGGCAAACTTAGCCCTCCCCGCCGATAAAATCAGAGTTGTTACAAAGGCTACCGGAGGAGCGTTCGGAGGAAGAGAAGAGCCGACGATTCAAGTTCATGCTGCTTTAGGTGCGTTGGTAACAAAACAACCTGTCAGAATGGTAATGAGTCGTTACGATGTGATGTTAAGAACCAGCAAAAGACACGCCGAGATTTTAAAATACAAATTAGGAGCGAAGAAAAACGGAAAATTCACAGCTTTTCAAGCCGATATTTTAGCCGATACCGGAGCGTATCCTTCTGCCGGAGAAGCAGTAATTCTAAGGTCTGTTTTATTCTCTTCCGGACCTTATGAGATAGAAAATGCCGATGTTCACGGTCTTTGTGTCTATACAAATACAACTCCGGCCGGAGCAATGAGAGGTTTTGGAAGCAACCAACCGGCAGTGGCAAGTGAAATAATTATCGACATGTTAGCAGAAAAGCTTAACATTGATCCATTTGAAATCAGGATGATAAATGCCCTTGATGTCGATAAAAAAACTATCGGAGGACAATATTTAACAGCAAGTATCGGGGTAAAAGAATCACTCTTAGAGGTTCAAAAGGCCCTTGCCAAAGAGAAACTTCCTAAGTTAGAAAATTATAAAGTGGGCATCGGAATTGCCAGTGCAATGAAAAATGTCGGTCTTGGTTCCGGTATGATTGACAGTGCCGGAGCCGGTGCAGTCTTAGGAAAAGAGAATCTGATTTTAAAAGTCGCCAGTGTTGACAGTGGGCAAGGCTCCGATACTGTTGTCAGGCAAGTTGCAGCCGAAATATTAAAAGTAAACCCCTATACAATAGAATTGATTGCCAATGATACGCTTCTTAATTTAGACGGCGGAGTCACAACTGCCTCCAGACAAACATATGTGACTGGAAATGCGGTAAAGCAAGCATCAATTCTTTTAAAAGAAAAAATTTTAGACAAGGCTGCCTCACTTTTAAAAATTGAAACAAAGGAACTTGACTTTTCCGATTATAAAATAAAAAGATCTGGCTTAGATGAGACCCTTTTAACAACCAAAGAACTTTTTAATGCTTTTGGTGAAATCGAAACTAGTTATATCTACACAGCGCCAAACACTACCCCGGTATCCCGTTATACCGATAATCCAACTCTTTTGGACGAAGAGTTTAGACTCCACTTCTCTTACTGTTTCGGAACTCAAGCTGCTATCGTTGCGGTAAATCCCACCAACGGTGATGTAAAAGTTCTCAAAGTAATTGCCGCTCATGATACAGGAAAAGTGATTAACCTGCACGGTGTTGAAGGACAGATTGAGGGCGGGATTGTGATGGGGATGGGTTATGCACTAAGTGAAAAGTATGTTATGGATGCGACAGGTGTCCTAACAGATACACTACGTAAAATCGGTGTTCCAACAATAGATCAAACCCCAGAAATGGAAACTATTTTAATTGAAAATGAGCAACCCGGAGGCCCCTTTGGTGCTAAAGGATTAGGCGAACTATCAATGATTCCTACCACCCCGGCAATCATCAACGGTATCTACGATGCTTTAAAAATAAGAATTAACGATCTACCGGCTACACCAGATAAAATTGTAGAAAAACTGACTTCCACTACTAAAAAGTAAAAGAGGTTGTTATGCAAAACAGAGACAAAGAACTTTTGATAGATTTATGTACTAAAATGATTCAAACCCCCTCTATGAGCGGCCGTGAAAAAGATCTGGTAAACCTTTTAAAAAGGGAGATGGTCTCACTTGGCTTTGACTCTGTCAATGTTGATTGTATGGGAAACATTGTCGGAAAAATAGAGGGGAAAAAGGGCGGTAAAACTGTTCTGATGGATGGGCATCTTGATACCGTTCCAATAGCTAATCGGAGTTCTTGGTCTGTTGAGCCGTTCGGAGGAGAGATAAAAGAGGGTAAAATTTACGGTCGGGGCGCATCGGACATGAAAGGAGCTTTAGCTGCCATGATATATGCCGCCTCCCTCTTAAAGAAAGAAGGTTCGTTAAAAGGTGATTTATATGTTTCGGGAACCGTTTATGAGGAATTGGCTGAAGGTTATTCTCTAGAACCGGTATTGGAAGCCACCAATCCAAATATTGTCATAATAGGTGAAGCAACCAATCTTAATCTTAATGTTGGACAAAGAGGGAGAGCTCAAATCGTCTTAAACACCTATGGCGTTCCGGCTCACTCAGCTAATCCCCATAAAGGAGTTAACGCTGTTTTACAGATGATGGTTCTTTTAGAGGAGATTAACAAAATTGCGAGTCCTTTGTGTCCCTATTTGGGCAGAGGGGAATTGGTATTAACCGATATAATCAGCTCGCCGTACCCGGGTGCTTCAGTTATTCCCGAAGTTTGTAAAGTAACTTTTGATCGGAGATTGTTAACAGGCGAAACTAAAAAATCTGTCCTTAAGCCTTTTTTACAACTTATTGATAGATTAACAAATGAAAACTCCTATTTTAAAGCCGATGTCAAAATAGATACCATCCCGATCAACACCTATGCAAAACACAAAGGAATTCATGAGAGCTTTGTTCCCGCATGGTTACTCGACCGATCTTCAGAATTAGTCAGAAACTCACTTGATGCCTTAAAGAGGATTGGATTAACAGATTCTGAAATAGGAACCTACTCTTTCTGTACAAACGGAAGCCGTTCCGCCGGTATCAGAAATATTCCAACACTTGGCTTTGGGCCCAGTTTAGAGCATCAAGCCCATGTTGTAGATGAGTATATTGAAATAGACCAACTGACAAAAGCCTGTAGCGGTTATATGGCTTTGGCAAAAGTACTAACAGCCTAAAGGTTTTTTAGGATTTAACAATGGGAAGAATCTATATAGAAAATGGATTTATCGTTGAAACCAATGAAATTTTTAAAGGCAATATTTTAATTAGTGACGGTCAAATAAAAAGAGTTGAAAGAGGAGCTTCAACTGCCAGTGTTGTTAAAAATTGCACTGTTATAGATGCTACTGATTTGTACGTTTTTCCCGGTTTCATAGATGCTCATACCCATTATGGTGTGGGAGAAGGATCCAATAAATCCAGTGATACCTTTTACTCCGGTTCAAAGGCTGCAGCTTTTGGGGGCATAACAACTGTAATTGACTTTTCCGACCAAATTAGAGAAAAGAGCCTGTTAGAAAGCAGTCAAATGCGGATTGAAGAAGCAAAAGAGAGTTTTGTCGACTTTGCGCTTCACCAAGGAATATACTTTTATCACGATAAATTGGAAGAAGAAATTAAAGAGTTGGTCAATTTTGGCATAAGAGTTTTAAAAATTTTTACGACTTATAAAGAGGCCGATCTTTTTTTGGATCCTCAGTATTGGCAACCACTTTTTGAGTTGGCAAAAAAGTACCAGTTGCTGGTAACAGTTCATGCAGAATCTCAAACCGTATTGGAAGAAATTGAGAAAAGTCTAACTAATAAAATGTACCCAGCTTCAATGCAGAATCACTTAAGACCCCCTTTGGCTGAAGCCAGCGCAATTTTAGAAGTGGGTGAGATTGCTAAAAAGTATAATCTTCCACTTTATATAGTCCATGTCTCAAGCAAAGATGCTTTAAATGCATTGAACAACTTATCGCAATTTATCCCGGTTTGCGGGGAGACTGCCCCCCACTACCTCACTCTTACCGACTCTTTGTTGGATTCTCAAAACGGTAATCTCTATGTTGTCAATCCGCCGTTAAGAAAAGCCGAAGATAACAAGAGATTGTTAGAAGCTCTTAAAAATGGAGAACTTTCTGTCGTTGCTACCGATCACTGCTCCTATTCAAAAGAGCAGAAACTCAGAGAGAAAGAGTGTCAAAAAGTTTTGGGCGGTATTAGTGGCAGTGAGACGATGGCCTCTTTGCTTTACAGTTCTGCCGTAGTAACCAACTACATAACTATCAGTGAAATGAGAAAACTGTTATGTGACAACCCGGCAAAAGCCTTTGGACTCTACTCCCAAAAAGGGAGTTTAGAGCCAAACAGCGACGGAGATATTGCACTCTTTAAAATTGGTATAAAAGAGAAGATTGAAATAAATAATTTACATGGATTATGTGATTACACCCCTTATGAAAATACCCAAATTGACGGGAAAGTCATAACTACAATAAAAGGGGGAAAGATTATTGTGCAAGACGGGAAATTAGTAGCTGATAAACCTTGTGGAAAATTTCTAAAAAGTAACCGGTCTTCTGTATTTGATAGGGTTCAATTGTGATTGTTACCTTTAATAATGAAAAGTTAGAAATAAATAAAACCACTTCAGTAAAAGAGTTTTTAAACAAATACTCTCCCGACTCGGAGGAGTTTGCTATTTTTATAAATGAGCAATTGCTTAAACCGGACAAATTTGAAACTTATCTTTTGAAAGAGAGCGACAATATAATTAAAATTGAGTTTCTTGCAGGTGGTTAATCACAGTTTTGAAAAATCGCAGTTATCTGAATCGGGCCAAAATCGAATATTTTCGTTTAACGAATCTATTAATCCCAGCTGCTCTTCAGTTAACTCAAAATCGAATATTTCTTGATATTCTTGCACCCTGTTGATGCTGTTTGTATGACCTATTGTTGTAACGGCATTTTGGTAATTCCACCTAAAAATAATTTGAGAGATACTTTTGTTGTATTTTTTCTCTAAATCCTTAAAAATCTCTGAATTACTGATTTTTTTGTCCATTTTAGCCAGAGGACTATAAGCAACAGGTAAAATACCTAAACTCTTACAAAAACTTATCAGATCTTTCTGATTCAAAAGAGGATGGCGTTCAATCTCATTAACAGCAGGAATTATCGTGGCAACAGAGAGCAGTTTTTCCAAATGGTGTTCTTTGAAATTGCATACTCCGATTGCACCCACTTTCTTTTGGTAATAGAGTTCTTCCAGTTCTAAATAGGCATCTATAAAAGTGCCGCTTTGAGGCCAATGCAACAGGTACAAATCAATGTAATCCCTATTTAGTTTTTTTAAGGACTCCTCAAATGCTTTTTTTATCATCCCTTTTTTCTGGTCGCAATTAGCTAATTTCGTAATTAAAAATACGTTTTTATTGGGAAGGTTCTTTAAAATTTTCCCCACAATCTCCTCCCCTTTTTGATAAACACCCGCCGTATCAATTAAAGGAAAGGGATATCTTAGTAGTTCTTTTAAAACTAGAGATAAATTTTCAGCTTCAGTATATTTTATGAGACCGGTACCTAATCCAACAGGGGGAATTTCCAAACCATTGTTA
>JBAYOE010000105.1:0-5526 GCA_041678405.1 Sphaerochaetaceae bacterium
AAAGGGAACTGAGCAACTGACCGGTTTTTGGAAGTAATACGGAACTGTCACTTCTTTTCCATACTCCGTTTCGTGGGGAAATTTACATAAAACCGGCAATATTTCATAACCCATATCTGCACAGTCACAGGCAACAATATTTGCGGCAAGCAGTAAATCATCTAAAATCGGACCGCTAAACTCGAAAAAAAGATTTTTATCATTCTCCTCGACTGCCCCCAAATAGGCACTGTTAATCACCGGAGGAAAGCTTAACACATTTCCGTTATCATCAAACAGAAGAGGATAAAGGGGTTTATCGGCAACAATATGGCCAAACTCCTGCCCTTTGGGGTGTTTCTCACAAATCTCTCTGAGCGTTAAATCTTGTTCCATATGCAGAGGCACAAAGTGAGCCTCATCGGGGTCTGCCCCTTTATAATGGACCGGGAATTTAATTAAATCACTTCGGTAAACACCCATAGCGATAGTTTTTCTTTTTTGCCCAAAATTATGACAAATTTTTTCCTGAGACTGAATTAAAGTTAACAATATTTCTTCAGTCAGGGGTTCTCCGGTAACGGCAAAGCCGATTGAGTAGGGACGAACGACAAGAGCCGATTTATCGACAATTAGAACTCTGTCACCGCTTTGCTGTTGCTTCTCTTTGGAAGAGAAAAAGTTATAATTCGGAACTTTGTCTTCCCTATAGGAGACCAAAAGGCGACTGATTCCACCTGCTGACCACAAATCGGGTCGGTTTGTATCATTGAGTTCTATTTTAAAAATCTTCTCCTCGGGTAAGTAATCATCCAGCTCCCCCTTGGCAACGACTAACTGCTCTTCCAGTGTTTTGGCATCGTAGGGTTTTTTAAGCAAACTATTTAACAGGTTTTCACCAACTTCAATTTTAGGCATCAGTTTCCTCTCCTAATTCTAACCTTCTCGATATCGGGTGTAAAAAGTTCACGCAAATCATTTAAGCCAAGGTGCATTAAAGCCATTCTGTCAATTCCCAATCCCCAAGCTAAAACAGGGACATCCACTCCCAAAGCTTTAGTAACTTCGGGTCTGAAAATTCCGCTGCCGCCCAACTCAAACCAACCCAGTGTCGGGTGCTTTATATGAACCTCGATAGAAGGTTCTGTAAAGGGGAAATAGCCCGGAACGTATTTAACTTCCTGAGCACCGGCAACTTCTTCGGCAAACATCTTTAAAAGTCCCAAAAGGGTTCTCAGATTGACATCTTCACCTAAAACGATTCCCTCTGTTTGGTAGAAATCAGCCCCGTGGGTAGCGTCTACTTGGTCGTATCTGAAACACCTGACAACTCCGAAGTATTTACCGGGAATCTTTGCTTTAGGGAGGGTTTTGGCTGAAATTACGGTTCCCTGACTTCTCATTACCTGCCTTTTTGTAAAGTCGTGGTCAAACTTATACTGCCAGCCACGACTGCCTGTATTCCATCCGTTTTCATGAGTTTGGGCAACTTGGCTCAAATAGGGCTCTTCGATACTCTTAGTATGGGAAGGCTCTTTTACGTAATAGACATCATGGATATCCCTTGCCGAGTGAAACTGAGGCATGAACAGAGCATCTCCGTTCCAAAACTCACTTTCAACCAGAGGTCCGTCGAATTCTTCAAAACCAAGTGAAATCAACTTATCTTTTACCCATTGTAAATAGGAGGCATACGGGTTACGTCTTCCGGGAAGCAACCTGGCAGGGGGCGTGCTTAAAGAATAGGGGCGAAATATATTCTCTTTCCATTCGCCGCTGGAGAGTATTGAGGCAGTAACAACTCCCAACTCCTTACCGGTGATATTTGCTTTTAAAAGCGCCTCTTTGGCTTTTAGTCCGTCTTCGCTCAGTTTATAAGAGACCTCTTGCCGTTCAATTATCTTAAAAGGAGTATCGGCTGAACCTCTTTTTTTACTGTTTTTTAAGACAAAGGCAAGTTCCTGTTCATCCAAAGACCCCTCTTGCAGTAGAGTTGCTGCTCCTTTTTGTAAAACGGCAGTTCCGATGGCAATTTCAGCAGGAATCTCTTTTGTTAAAGCTTCGGCCCTGTTGCCTTCTCCCATTTTAGCCACATTCAATTTTGCCAAAATGCCAAAAGCGGAACCGACTTCCCCCTTCTCCAGAGCTAACTTCTGGGCAATTTCAGGAAGGCTGAATGAGCCTTCTTCATTTAAAAGATTGAATATTCTTAGAGGAGGTGTTCCTCTTACAAGTTGATCTTTACCAAACTCTGTCAGTTCAAAAAACCGCTTATCTGTTTTGCTGTTCTCAAATAAAAATCCTTTGGCTACCAGCCAGCTGAAGGCCTGGTTACATTGACCGATGTTGAAAGAGAGCTCATCAATTAAAGCATCGGCTGTAATTTCTTGGTCTTTGGAAAAATGTCGTAGAAGTTTAACTTCCAGGGGGTGTAAATTCCGAACATCGATTGGCATTTAGAACCTCTTTTTTATCACATAGCTAAGTTTTGCCCATTGTAACGACTCAAAGCAAAAAATAAAAGGGGCTGGCTTTTATCTGAGTGTTCTACTAGAAAAAAAAGTTCTTATTATGGTACAAAATAATATGAATACTAAACCAACACCAATAAAAACAGCACTGCTGTCGGTATCGGATAAGAGAGACCTTATAAAACTGGCAAAAGTCCTTGATTTGTTATCGGTTAAAATTATCTCCACGGGGGGAACAGCCAAAGAGCTGGAGAAAGCCTCTATAAAGCACACCCCAATCAGCGACTACACAAATTTTCCCGAAATAATGGAAGGGAGAGTCAAGACACTCCATCCGAAAGTAGCCGCCTCTATCTTGGGTTTGAGAGACCGCCATCAACAAGAAGCACAACAGCACAGCTTAGAGTGGATAGATTTAATTGTCTGTAACCTCTACCCTTTTGAGCAAACAATAGCCCAAAAAGGGGTCAGTGCGGATGATGCAATAAGTCAAATCGATATCGGCGGACCGACAATGATCAGAGCCGGTGCGAAGAATTACCAATGGGTAAGCGTTGTCACTTCCCCTGATGATTACGACTTAATCATCAATCAGCTTACTGAAAATGGATCCATAGATTATAAGACGAGGAGATTTCTCGCTACGAAAGCTTTTTCTCATACAGCCTACTACGATGCAATCATAGCCAACTATTTTAACACAGAGCTTTTCCCAAATGAGTTATCATTAACTTACTCTGTTTTTAACAAAGAGCTCAGATACGGTGAAAATCCCCACCAAAAAGGGGCCGTTTACCGGGGGATTAAAAAAGACCCCTTCTCTCTTTTAGATTGCAAAGTCCTTCAGGGCAAAGAGCTCTCTTTCAACAACCTTGGTGATGCCTACGGAGCCATTAATGCCCTTAGGGAATTCTCCCAATATGCAACGGTTGTTGTTAAGCATGCCACTATCTGTGGGATAGCAGAAAAAGATAATATTTTCAGCTCCCTAAAAGAGGCTTTTGAGGCTGACTCGCTCAGTGCATTCGGTTCAATTATTGCCCTAAATGCCCCTTGTGACAGAGAGTGTGCAGCCTATCTTTCCGATAAGTTTATTGAAATTTTAAGTGCCCCCTCTTTTACAGAAGAGGCTCTGCAAATTTTGGCAAAAAAGAAGAATCTACGTTTAATTGAAACGGGAGTGCTTCCAAAACCATTTAATACGACAGTAGGAAAATTTATCGGTGATGATTTGCTACTGCAGGAGAAAGATAACAGCGTTATAAAAGCATCTGATTTAAAGGTTGTCACTAAAAGAGCCCCCAATGAGAAAGAGCTAGAAGACCTTCTCTTTGCCTTTAAAGCCGCAAAATTTGTAAAATCCAATGCAATTGTCACAGTGTACAACAAAACAACCTGCGGAATTGGGGGAGGACAGGTTTCCCGAGTCGATGCGACAAAAATTGCCCTCTCTAAAAGCTCTGACCACCCCTATTTGGTTTTAGCCTCCGATGCTTTTTTCCCTTTCAGAGACAGTATTGACGGCCTAAAAGGGAGCAATGTAACAGCCATAATCCAACCCGGTGGGTCAATTAGGGATAAAGAGGTTATAGAGGCCTGTGATGAGGCAAATATTGCAATGGTGTTCAGCTCAATCAGAACATTTTTCCACAGTTAAAAGTCCTGAACAACTATTTTATCAATAAAGCCCATATAGAGGGTATGGTAATCTTTTTGGGGGTAATGCTCTTCAATCTCTTTCGTTAAAAAGTGGTCGCTCGTAAGAGGAACCCTGCTCACCTTTGTGCAACAGATGACCATGTTAGCCTCTTTGTAGGTTATGAATTCCTTATTATCTTCCCCTTCAAGGAAAATAGGATTTAGCTCTGTTTTTGCTAATTTGTCAAAATCACGACCCGAATTTGATCCCAAAAACTGTAAGGTAGCATAATACTTCAAAGGGAAAAACGAGACACTGAACTGATTGTGTTTTTCTAAAAACTGATAAGTGTATCGGGTGGGTCGGACAACAATGGCATACGTTGGTTTTGACCACATGTTACCAAAAAAACCCCAAGTGGCAGTCATCGTGTTAAATTTGTTTTTATCCCCTGCTGTAATCAAAAATCCCTCATCTGCCAAAGTGGAAAAGGGGTTAAACTCCAACGTTTTAAAATCAATCTCTTCAAACATAAACTCCTCTCTTGTTTTGATTTTAACAATAACTACTTAAAAACAAAAGACTCATCATTGTAAATCTTTTGCCCAATTGATATAATTTTATCATATAAAAAATAAAAACCTCCGCCACAAAAAGGAAATTGATATGGTAAACCAGTTTGTCCGTGATTTAAAAAGAGAGTTCTCCGACTACAATAAAACCGTTCTTATGAAAGATTTGTTAAGCGGATTAACTGTAGCCGCAGTTGCTCTCCCGTTGGCTTTGGCTTTCGGGGTTGCCAGTGGTGCCGATGCCGCCAGCGGTTTGGTCACAGCCATATTCGGCGGAATAATTATTGGACTTCTCGGTGGAGCAAGTTTTCAAATCAGCGGGCCGACTGGAACAATGGTTGCCATCCTGATTCCAATTAGTGTCCGTTATGGAGTTGAGGCTGTATTAGTTGTAACACTGATAAGCGGAGTAACGTTACTTATAGCCGCCCTGTTAAAGGTAGGAAGAATTGTTGCCATAATTCCTTCGGCAGTCCTCACCGGATTTACTGCCGGAATATCGATTTTAATTGCTTTTAGCCAAGTCGATAACTTTTTTGGGACAACAAGCAGCGGTGATACGGTCATTCAGAAGTTTAACAGCTATATCCAAAACGGATTTCACATTCAGTGGCAACCACTGTTTTTTGGGCTGTTGGTGATAGCTATAATTTTAATGTGGCCTAAAAAGTGGGGCGCAAAAGTTCCCGCAACACTCGTAGCCATAATCATTACTCTGATAATTAACATAGTCGGGCCGTTTGATGTCGCCGAAGTCGGAGAAATCCCCCGCTCTCTTATCTTGGAAAAGAGGTTGAACTTTTCAGCCTTACGTTTAGAGACAATTAAAACGTTTATTGCTCCAGGAATAAGTGTTGCCGCTCTA
>JBAYOE010000106.1:0-5483 GCA_041678405.1 Sphaerochaetaceae bacterium
TCTTCAATATCTCCGGGAGCATCCCCGTATGCTTGGTTATACAGACTTCCGGTTGTCTCATGATAGAGATTGGAAGCAGCCATTGGACCAAAGTCTCTGTTGGTTAGAATTATTACCAAAACCATAATAATTGTTAGCAGGGCATAGAGATTATAAGGGATTGTCCTAATGAAAAATTCAAATTCACTGATTCCCAAACCTTTAAAGCCTTCTGAACCTTTTACAATCGACATTACGGTGACAACCCAGCTTGAAATTGGTGCGATAATACAAACCGGAGCAGCTGTAGAGTCTAAGATATAAGCTAATTTAGCCCTTGGAACCCCATTTTTATCGGTGATAGGGCGCATAACAGTTCCGACAGCAAGACTGTTAAAGTAATCATCTATAAAAATGATAAGCCCAAAAACCCAAGTTAAAAGTAAACTTGCTTTTTTTGTTCTTACCCTTTTTGCAGCCCACTTACCAAAAGCTTGTGCAGCCCCTGTTTTCGATAACAGTCCAACCAACCCACCCAGCAGTGCACAGAAAAGGAATATTCTAATATTCCATCCGTCGTTTAAGCTCTCGGCAATTACATCAGATAAGTTTACTAAAGCTATAAAAGGATTACCGCCTGCAACAATAAGAGTTCCCGAAAGAATTCCTAGAAACAGCGAGATAATGACATCTTTAGTAATAAATGCCAGTGCAATTGTAAGTACAGGAGGTATTAATCCCCAGATACCAAAATTTGCCATAATTTACTCCCCTAAAAAAATTAACTTTTGATATTTTTAGTTGAGCATATCACAACAAATTGCACGAGTACAGTATATTTTAGACAGAATGTTTTATTTCAGACACATTGTCCCAATAAATAACACTATTGAATGAGGCCCCTCTTTTAAGGGGCCCCCAGTTTAATCAAACTAATTACTATCGGTCATACCCAATATTAACTCTGAGAGTCAGAGCATCAACTGCTTTATCTCCAATTTCAGCACCCAGTTCTCTCCAATAGTAAGCAGCATCAACTCTGATGGCAAACAAGTCTAAGCCGACTCCAAACGAGAGGGCTCCTCTGTTTATCCCTGCTCTAAGGCCTATTGTTGACAGTAATTTCAGTTCAACTCCGGCTTTTAAGTGATCCCAAACAGCATTTGGATCATCCGGTAATTTCTCTGCCAGACCTACAACATCAACAAAATCAAATGCTAATGAGGGTTTTAAGAAATTATTAAATTTCCCAAAAGATCCTATCCAGCCAATCCCTAAATCTAATGACCAAGGGACTTCAATAGTAACCTCACTAAATGATTCGTCTTCTGGATCATCATAGATTGGATCAACTCCAACTACGCCTAACATTTCATTAATCCAGACACCACTTTCACTGTATTTTTGCATGGAGAAATTACCATTAATATTTCGAGCCACTGCTGAAACCTTAAAACCAAGCGGCAGGTTAAGATTTAACCCAATATCAATCGGTAAGGCCATTCCTGCCATTACACCAACATTTTTCATAAACTCTTGTTCAGGATTTGGATGATCTTCCGCATCCGCAAACATTGAAATAAGACCTGAAGCATTTATTGCATCACTGAAAAACTTGTAGGTAGGTCTTACTGCTACTCCGGCATCAATTGAAAGTATGTTTCTGACAATGCTAAATCTTAAGCCCAATCCAACTGTTGCGGCCACGTTAATTTCTGCAAAAAGGTTTGTATCAATGCTATTATCATAGTTATGTAGCTGTTCTTGGATTTGTAAGCCAAATCCAAAACCGCTTGCAGTAAAAGAAGTCGCAATATCTGTTGTCAGAATGTCGCCTTTACCGGTATTGAGTATATTAAGAAAATCTAACGCAAGTTTAGCGGGTTCTTCGCCTTCGGTAATTCCTTCAATTATACCTTTGTCGATTATCCTCTTAGGATTAAAAACAGTCACAGATACCGAAGGAAGATTCAGACTAAATTTTCTATTAGCCAAGTTTGCCGGGTTAATAAAGAAGGCATCAGAACCACTGGCTGTAGCTAAACCGGCTCCCCCCATTGCCTCTATTTTTGCACTTATTGGCTTAAAAGTGACTTTGGGATTAAATAGTTCATTATCATCAAAGAAAGTAGATGCAAACAGAGAAGATGATACCAATATTCCAATTAAAATAGTAATTAAAATCTTATTTTTCATTTTATCACTCTCCCTGCTCTTTAAGTTTTTCTAGCTCACCAACGATAAGGCTGTTATTGGGAACTGCCTTAGCGATTTTTATTAGATTATCTAGAGCATTGTTCAAAATAGCATCCAACTCGTCTTCAAAATCACCACCGGGGAATATTTCAGGATCACTTAAATCACCAACATAGATTACAGGGTCTACATCCTGAACATTAACATTCGGATTTGCATCTAAATATTTAACTAGATTTAGAATTCCATTTAATAAGCCTCTAAATCCCTCAAGTGTGTTGTCATCTTCATCTACAAATTTATAACCTTCAAATGCTCCGCTGCCTTCAGTCATCAATACACTAAGTACATAGTTTATCTGATCTGAGAATTTAAGTCTTCTTCGTGCTGTTCCGTCGTCCCTTATCAGAGTTTCTGCCATAGATTCATAGGTCTTTCTCATTATCGCATAGTTACGGACTAAGGTATTAAATTCTTGATCATCAAGCTCTCCGCTGTTGTCTGAATCCATAGCTCTTACAAGATTTTTTATCACCGGTAAAGCTATTTCTATAAATTCAAAATCATCCTCATCTCCACGGCTACGACTAACTGATCTCCCCCTTCCCATAAACTCACCCAGTAATTCTTCTAGGCTGCTGCCCAAATCAACTAAGCCGGTAGGAGAGAGTGCATTAATTGTATCGAGTAATAAAACAGCATCAGAAAGAACAGCCATGACTGTTGTTTCATCAGATTCAGCCCCTAAATCATTTACAGATTCAAACAGTGAGAGTGCTAAAGAAGCAACTAAAAGATCGGCTTCCGTGGTAATATCAAACTCAAACCCATCTTCAAGCCCTAACTCTCCCAGAACGGTTTCAAGATCTCCTTTTGCCTTATTTGCTGCTGCCAGATCATCATCTTCCAATTCTTTTGAAAGTTTATTCTTAAGGTCTTTTGTTTTTTCTGGAGAGTCTAAGACTGTCTTAAGATCTTCCTTTAGGTCATTAATAACCCCTTGATCAATTTCGCCGCCTTCACCACCAAACAGGTTGCCTATCGCACTTACTACATTATCTCCTTGGGTAGTATTAACAGTAACTGTACCTGTTTTGATTAAGACGTTCTCTCCTGCCTTTCCCATAAAGTCACTGAGTTGGTCTAGGCTACAACCAACAACAAATATTAGTAATATTGGGATTATTAAAAAGCTAATTATTTTTCTTCTCATAACCTATTCTCCTTTTGGGAAACTATTACGTTCAAATAATAGAACGACTCTCTTAAATTAGCTAGCAAAACAACTATTTTCCTCTACTATCAAAGGCTTAAACCATCCTACGTTGCAAAAGTAACAATACAAGATTGACAAAGCAACATAAATAGGGATAATAAGAATAGGAATGATTACTATTAACAACAGTATTGCTCTTTAGTTTTATAGTTGTTAAGTTTAAGTAATTGATTGTATACAGGAGGAGTTATGCGCTACTCACGTCAGAGGGAACTTATATTTGAAACCCTGAAAAACTTTGAAACCCATCCGACAGCCGAGCAACTCTACATCCAAGTAAAACAAGAGATGCCTCAAATAAGTTTGGGGACTGTCTATAGAAATCTAAATATTCTGGTAGAGAAAGGTAAAATAAGAAAAGTTGACTCTCTTGAATCCTCAAGTGTCCGCTACGATGCCAGAAGTGATGAACACTCCCATTTAGTTTGTACAAAATGCGGAACTGTCAAAGACTTGGATCTCAGCTACTTTTACTCTGTTGATAAACTGCTAAAAGAGAAATTTGATTTTACTGTCACTGAGCACAACATTGTATTAAAAGGGCTTTGCTCAGATTGTTCCCTAACTGAAAAATAGCTCTTTTATAACCTCTAAGTTAAGCTGGTTGTTTAACTCATTACTCTCATACATCTGATTAATTCGCTCTTTATAAGCTTCTATTACTTTGTAACGAACCAATTTCATTGTTGAGTTCACCAGTCCGTCTTCTTCACTGAAGGGTTTTGCTATCAGGGCAAAACGGGCAGGAATCCATTGGTCGGGTATTAAATTTTTAGCTTCAGGTTCATACGATTTTAGATTTTCAATTATAAAGGTTAAAGCATCTTCAGCATTTGTAATTTTTTTATCTTCAATCAACTGTTTCACTACTTCATGCTGCAATGTGACCAAAGCGGTTGTAATTGGGTTGTGGTCGTTATAAACAACTAATTGATTAATTGTATCAACGTTGTTAAACATAACCTCTTCAACCTCTTCAGGGGAGTATTTTTCTCCGTCTTTGGCAATAAGAAGTGCTTTAGCCCGGCCTGTGACAACTAAGAAACCGTCTTCATCGTAGTAACCTAAATCGCCGGTCCACAGCCATGTATCATCACCCTCTTTCCTTAGTGCTTCTTTTGTTGATTCGGGGTTTTTGAAATACCCTTTCATTACGTTATCGCCTTTGATTACAATTTCACCCCGCTGACCAACCTTTGCCTCAGTCGTATCATCAACCATTATTTTACAGGTGACTGAGGGAGCTACAACTCCGCTTGTTCCGAATTTGTATTTCAGCGGTGAGTTTGAACTTATTATGGGGGCTGCTTCGGTTAAACCGTAACCTTGGTAGACAGGAACCCCGATAGCAGCAAAGAAGTGTTGCTGTTTGGCTTCCAGAAGGGCTCCGCCCCCCACACAATACTGAATTCTGTTCCCAAACACTTCCCGTAACTTTGGAAACACTAACAGTGAAGCTAGTTTGTAGGGCAAAAAGGTAGTTATTTTAGTCACTAAATTGGAAGGATTATAACCGTCTCCGTTCCTTTTAATACCCGCTTTTAAACCGGCTTGGAAAATTCCATTAATAAGTTTTCCTTTCTGAGAAACCCCGCTGACCATTTTCTTCATAAAGTTCCCGCTGATAGAGGGAACCGTTAACAAAAATATTGGATTAACTTCGGTTAAGTTCTTAGGAAAGTTACGGACAATAGCGGCATTACTGCCACGGGCATCCACAAAGTGGAGCGTTATCCCTTTTAACAATGCAGTGTAAATAGCTACGGTATGGGCAAAAGAGTGGTCTACAGGTAATACTACCAGAGTCTCAAACTGTTCTTCCGGCAATTCAAACAGGGTTACGGCATCGTGGCTGTTTGCCCAATAATTTAGGTGGGTCAACATTATTCCCTTTGGGTTTCCCGTTGTGCCAGAAGTGTAGCAGATATTCACTACATCATTTTCATCTATTTGGTCTTTAATCTTTTGAACCAAGGAGGGGTTTTTATCAAAAATCTTTTTCCCTTCACTAATAATTTTCTCATAAACAACA
>JBAYOE010000107.1:0-5459 GCA_041678405.1 Sphaerochaetaceae bacterium
CAAGTATCCTGCAAAACGACTGGTCCTCGTCTGCCGGCTGTTTGAATATTTTCATTATGGGCAATTGGGCGTCCACTTGTAGAAGTCAGCGGAGCTTTCTTTGTTGAATCTCTTCCGTCATTACTATTTTCTTTCATAGTCTCCTCCTATTTGGAAAGATAATATCATGGTATATTAGTTTAATCAATAATAATTACTATTATTGTTCAAGTGAATACTTGCCTTTCATTTCCACAAAAGAGACGGCAAATAAATCTTCTGTTTTGATTGCACCTTCTTGATCTTTACTCAACTTAATCAGTTTTTGATTTCCAAAAGGACCTACCGGTAAAATCATTATCCCCCCTTTGCACAGCTGGTCAACTACGGTATTGGGAATTCTTTTAGGAGCCGCAGTTACCATTATCCGATCGTAGGGGCTGTTTTCTCCCCAGCCTAGACTTCCGTCACCTATTTTATAGTTAATGTTAGAAAACCCAAAGTTTTTTAGCCTCTGTTGAGCTTTTAGGGAGAGTTCTTCAATCAATTCAACGGTGTAAACCGTATTTGCAAATTGTGCCAATAAAGCTGTCTGATAACCGCTGCCGGTTCCTATTTCAAGAACCTTGTGGCTCTTTTCCAACTGAAGAGCTTTTGTCATGTAGTAAACCAAAGAGGGTTGACTTATGGTCTGTTCAAATCCAATCGGTAACGGGGTGTCGATATGAGCATAAGTGCTATATGCATTATCAATAAAGAGAGAGCGGTCTAAAGAATCAAAAAACTCTCTTAAAGATTTTTCCCCCATATTAAGCTCCTTTTGCAGATGTTATACCATTATACTTTTATTTATTTCAGATAGCTACAGCTAAAATTTTATGATGCAAAAGATTGTTCTTTTATTGAGACAATCTTTTACTCTGGCTAATGCTGTCTTATTTTTCAAAGCCGTTAAAGGGAGTTAAAAACTCCCAAATAAGTTGTTTTTAGGCTAAATAGTGGTGTATTGTTGTATTTGAAAGGAGAAAGGTAAATTAAGATGACAAAAAGGCGACTTATTTTATTTATCATATTTGTGATAGCTTTAGGGTATTTTACCTTTTTGCTGATTCCTCTGCTTGGATTAAATTACGGAGCGGGATCCTCTATTATTATTTTAGCTGTGGGGATGTTTGTTCCGACAATAAGCAGTTTTTTAGTTCGCCTGATAACAAAAGAAGGCTTTCAAAACCTCTATTTAAAACCAAATCTTAGAGCCAACGGCAAGTTTTACATAGCCATTTACTTTGTCCCAACACTTCTGCTTTTACTGAGTGCGGTTCTCTATTTTCTTATTTTACCAAACAGTTTTGACTCAGATTTCACATTGCTTAAAAGTGTTTCTCCTAATAAAAATGTAGCAGTGATTATGGCTATTGCCATAGCTCAAATATTGGTTATTGGTCCGATTGTCAACATAATCCCCACTTTGGGTGAAGAGATTGGGTGGAGGGGCTATCTTTTACCAAAACTTAGAGAGTTGATGAGTGACCGAAAGGCAATTATTGTCAGCGGCATAATTTGGGGTATTTGGCATGCACCGGTAATTGTGTTGGGGCACAATTACGAAAAAGATTATATGGGTTACCCCTATTTGGGAATTATTGCGATGGTTCTATTTTGTGTGATGTTATCGATTATTGAGAGCTACACCTTCTTTAAGACAAGCAGTGTAATACCGGCGGCTATGATCCACTCTACGGTTAATGCCGGAGCAGCCCTGCCTATAATGGTAGCCAAAAGCGGATACAACACCCTTCTGGGACCGGCAATAACCGGGGTAGTGGGGGCAATTCCTTTTATAGTCGTATCACTTGTTATTTTCATAAAGATTGGAAAAAAAACTACTTAATAAGCTCTCCAAAAGTGCTGAAGCCCTCCGTAACGGCAAAGTCTCTTAAAAGGTCACTTATTCTGATATCGAGTGTTTCCCTGGGGTTAAGAGAGTAGCTTTCTTCGAATAGGAGTGGCTCATCATTAACATAGACGTAATTGAGGGCAACGGTTTGTTTCTCCTTTGTGTCGTTATACAAGGTTATTGAAAAATTCCAATCTTTTAATGAAAGGGAAGAGAAAAAGTTTTCCTGTACATAATCATCAATCTCTTTAAACTTCGACTCACTAAATAGAAAGCTTAAATAAATTCTATCTTGTGCATTGTAAAGAAGAATGCTAAAAGGATCCGTTGATTTGTAGTAATAGTTGTTGTAGTAGTTATAAATAGGGATTTCAATATCGGCAGTTAAGAAGGTGGTAAGATCTCCTGATCTGCTTCCAAAATTTTCGGCACCCCTAAACCATTCAGTCACCTTTTTCTTTAAGTCAGTCTCATCTTCCAGTCCAAATGTTTCAATTTCTATTTTTGCATTAGCATATATTACCAAATCACTGTAATCTGCAACTGCTAAAATATCTCCAACTCTTAATGTTGTAATTAAAGAACCACCACAGGAAATTATAAGCAAAAGGAGAACAAATGTAGAGATAATGTATCTTAAAGTCCTTTTTGTCATAACAATTACTCCCCCACAAATCTCAATATCTATAAATTATTTGCTTAAGGGTAGTAAAAGAGGTTTAAAAATGGCAGAACAAATCGCTCCGCCATTTGATTGCTTTTAGTAATAAATTTGACCTTGCTCTTCAGGATAACCGAAAGCCATATTCCAAAAGGTATTCTTAGTTCTTAGATACTCATGAAGTCCAACTAATCCGTACTCACGTCCAAGACCGCTGTTTTTATTTCCACCAAATGGGGCATTCATTCGGGCCATGTTTGGGGTATTGACAAATATTGTACCGCCTTTGAGTTTTCTGGAGGCATAGTTAATAGTTCTATAATTTTCGGTAAATATTCCGGCTCCCAGGCCATATTTTGAGTCATTGGCTAACTTAATAGCCTCATCCAATGTTGAATATTTTAAAACAACTAATACTGGACCAAAAATCTCTTCGTGGAAACATTTCATTGATGTGTCAACATTGGTAAGTATAGTAGGTTTATAGAAAGCCCCTTTATCAGCATATCCGCCGGTGAAACGTTCTCCTCCGCAAAGGACTTTAGCTCCAGAAACAACGGCATCTTTGATTGTGTGATCAAATTTATCTAATTGCTCTTTATTAATAACAGCTCCAAGCTTTGTTTTTGGATCTAAAATATCCCCGGGTTGCCATTTTTCAACCTCAACAACCAAATCCTCTAAAAACTTGTCATATATGGATTCGTGCAGAAGAAGTCTTGTCTGCGCACAACAAACTTGGCCGCTGTTACTTAGCAAACCTTCTGCGATTTTTTCAACGGTTGGTTTCCAATTGCAATCAGGTTCGACAATAACCGGCCCTTTTCCTCCCAACTCTAAAATATTTTTCTTTATCACTTCAGATCTTGCCGATAATTCTAAAAGCCTCCGGCCAATTCCTTCTGAACCGGTAAGTGCAACGATATCCACCTCTTTGTGACTTGCTATGGCTTCTCCGACAGTTGAACCGGGTCCTGAGACAATATTAACAACGCCGGGGGGAAAGCCTGCCTCGAGAATAACTTCTCCCAACATCGCAGTTGTTAGGGGAGTTAGAGAGGAAGCTTTACATACTACGGTGTTACCTGCAGCCAATGCAGGAGCTAGGCTTCGGGTGAGAAGGTGAAGAGGGTAGTTGTAGGGGCTTAATATGCCAACAACACCATACGGTTCGTAAACTAAATAGTCATGAAAATAGGGCTCTTCGGGTATGTGAATTAATTCACCCTTAATCTCTCTGGCAAGATTGGCAAAATAGCGAAGTGCAAAGATAGAGAAGGGCATATCAGCCGAAGTAACCTCACTTATAGGTTTACCAACATCTAAAGCCTCAGCCTCACAAAACTCATCCCACCGTCTTTCTATTATATCGGCAGCTTTCAGAATTATCTTTGCCCGTTCGTTATTCTCCATATCTGACCAAGAACCGTTTTCAAAAGATGCTCTGGCTGCTAAACAGGCTTTATCGGCATCATCAACTCCCCCCTTCTCAAAAGTGGCAAGCATCTGTCCGTTAGCAGGGCAATATGTAGCAAAGGTTTCGCCTGTTGAAGCTGACACCCATTTATTATTAATAAATAATTTATAATGTTTCATAAATAATCGCTCCTTTTATCTTTAGGAATCTTTTTTAATGGCTGTACCAAAAATTATAACTAATTGAAATTATTCCTCATAGTTTAAAGCATCTTGCAGATATCCGTATGCTAATAGTCCTTCATTTAGAAGTCAAGTAAATGTTTATATAAATGTTTACTTTTTGGAAAATAGTTGTTGACAAGTTGTAAAAGGCATGTTGTACTTAAAAAAGAAAATGTTTACGTAATAGTTTAACTTAACTTTGTGGCTTATTTTCTTGCAGAAAAACTAAAAATAAGGAGGGTTTTTTAGTATCTGAAATTATAGTTAGTTGGACTTGTTATTCCAACTATTTTGTTTTAAGAAATCATATCTTAAAAGGAAGGTAAAAATGAAAAAAAGAAGACTTTTTACTCTGGTGTTAATGGTATTAGCACTGGTTATGGTTGTAAGTCCCCTTTTTGCCGGTGGCGGTAAAGAGCCAACAAAGGCGGCTGTCGGTGATGTTGATAAAGAGCTTTACAAAGGGGTGTACTATCCTTGGATTGGGGCTGTATTAGAGCTTCCCTACTTCGTTCCTCACCAAAGAGGAGTTAAATATGCTGAACTTTACTACGGAGCTAAAACAAGTGTATTGGGTCCCAGTGATTATGACATGGTTGCTTTGGAGATGGCTATTACCCAACAGTTATCACAAAAACCTACAGCACTATTTATCTCGGCTTTCGAAGATACTTTAACTCCGACTATTAATGAAGCCGTTGATGCCGGTATTCCTGTTTTTACAATTGATATGGATACCCTAAATAGTAAACGGCAAACTTTTATCGGTGGTGGAACAATTGATTATGGTCGTGTAAGTGCTCGTACGCTTGCTGAAGGATTAGGTGGCAAAGGTGAAGTCATTTTAATTTATAAAATGGGGCAAAACAGCCAAGACCAAAGAGCCCTCGGATTTAAAATGGAGATGGCAGAAAACTATCCGCGCATAAAAGTTGTTCAGGAAGTTAACTCTGAAACTGATACCTCAAAAGATGCCGATATGTTAAAGGCTGCATTGCAAGCTCATCCTAATGTGGTTGGAATTGCAAGTATGGTTACAAGTGGGGGAGTTGGTGGCGCGACAGCAGTCAGGGAATTAGGTAGGACTGGTAAGATTCTGATTATCGGTGATGATAAAGATAATGCTACTCTCAGGCTCGTTGAAACCGGTGAGCTCTATGCAACTATCGCAATTAACACAATCAGTGAGAACTGGTATGCCGCAATGTTAGTTGATGGTTTGTTAAAGAAGAACATCTCAATTTCTAAAAATGACAAAGCCGCAGGTGTAGATATTCTTCC
>JBAYOE010000108.1:0-5378 GCA_041678405.1 Sphaerochaetaceae bacterium
GTTATTGGGTTTTGAAATAACAACTGTGCCACAATATTGATTGTATTTGATTTTAGTATTTCACTTAAACGGGGTAATGAGATTACAAAAGTAAAATTTCTTATTTTAAGGTTTTGTTTAAAAGTTTCATACCTAATTTTTTGTTGGTTTATCAACTCTCTTTTTTCATCCTCACTAATTTTTAGCCTCTCAAAAACACAAGAGAGTAGAGTAGGATTCATGGTTAATAAGAGAAGGCTTTGTAATCCCAAAGCCCAGGTGCTATCGCCGCGAAAAAAAGAGTCGTACTCATCGAAGATTGCTTTTGTCTTTTTGTTGGCAAATGTTTTTATTAAGGAATCACAATGACTGAGCTGAATTAAGAATTTCTCTTTTGCGCTGTTTACCAAATCTGAGTTTGTGGTGTAATAGTAGCGTATTTCATCTTCGTTTTGCCCAGCTATGCTAGAACTGGTGAGGCAACATTGCTTATCCAGAACAACTGTTGTGCAATTAAAAAAATTATCCCTTTTACGGGGATAATAGTAACTAGAGAGAGCTCCGCTGGCGTAAATGGGAATCCATAGTCTTATAGCATCTGATAAATTCCCGCTTTGACGGTTTATACAATGAATTATGGTGACTTTCATCCCTCGGCAGATACACTCTTTAAAAAGGGAAGTCCAAAGGCGGGCATATTCGATATCTTCAATTAACCACTCGATACTTTGGTTGCTGTAAATCAACAAATGATTTTTTTTTGGATTTTCTAATCCCTTTAACAAAAGTTTTAGGGTGGCACTCTGGATTCCTTTTTTCCCTTTGTAGCAAATAGTATCTATCCTAGTTCCATCCTCCAATTCTGGAATCTCTATTTGCCTTAGGATATCATCATTGGAAGGGAGATTTTCTCCGATATGGTTTAGAAGATTAGCCAAATCATTAATGGCGACTTTGGGTTCTCCTCTAAGCCACTTATTTAAATAAGAAGCTATTTCTTCGTTGCTATTATTTAGTTCAGCTTTTGGGTAGCTAATAAGTTCTAAAAGTGTCCTTTTTTGATACTCTGTTTGGGCTTTGGAGGAAAAAAAGGAGGAGAGTTTAGAGATATAATGCGAGTTGGCCTTAGGAACTCTGTCGCCGGTTCTCCAACGACTGATTAAAGAGGGGTCAACAGAGATTTCTTTTGCTAATTTGCTGTTTGTTGAGGAGGTTAATTTTATCAGTAAATTGATTTTTTCACTAAAATCCATCTAAAACTCTTTCTGACCACTATAACAAATGATTAAGATAAACACCACGAAAATGTACTTTCAATACAGCCTAATTTCCTATTTGAAAATTTCTTGCAAGAAATTTTCACGGTATGTATATTCTCTGTGGATTATATGTTTACGCCAAGTTGTGTGATGTAAAGCCAACAATAAGTTATACAATGATGAATTTCAGAGTAGTGCCATTTCCTTGCTAAACGACTCCCTGAAATTTGTTCGCCACAATTCTTCGGTCAAATGGAGAAAGACAGGTACTGGTAGAATCGAGATGCCTGACTACCCACCAGTAGCCGTCCACGAAGCTCTGGTAAATGCACTCGTGCACCGAGACTATATGATTCAAGGCAGCGAAATCCATGTTGATATGTACCACGACCGTTTGGAGATAGTTTCACCCGGCGGTATGCCGGACGGTAAACGCATTCAAGACTTGAACATTGACGACGTCCCCTCGATACGACGCAATCCCGTCATCTGCGATATTTTTAGCCGCCTGAAACTGATGGAGCGCCGAGGTAGTGGACTGCGTAAAATATTAGATATGTATCCCGAAGATACTGCGCCTGTGTTTCGCTCCACAGAGCAGTCATTTGTCGTGACGCTTAAAAATTTGAATTACCGAGCGTCATCTTCGCCACTTGGCGATGATGTTGGCGTAGATAATGGCATAGATGATGGCATAGATAATGGCGTAGAAAAAAATACCGAAAAAATCTTAAACGCTATACTTGAGAATCCGGAAATCACACAAAAAGGACTCTCCGAAGAAATTGGGCTGTCGGTTCGCACAGTTGCCCGTGAATTGAAGCGTTTGCGCGATGCAAACGTCATCAAACGGGTCGGCTCTGACAGGTCTGGCTACTGGGAAATCGTCAAATAACCACAGGAGGCTCAAAACCGTCTTACTGTTCTCAGGTTGGATTCAACACATCTTAGAGTTCTATTTTATCGGACGGAGGATAGTGAAGCAATTTATGTATATTAGAACTTTCATTTAAGTGTGGTAGAATTTTAGAAGGAGGCAGTGTGAATCTTAATAAAGTGCTACCAACAATTTTAAAGAAAGAGAATATAGCAAAAATCGAGGATGGGTTTCTATTAATCGGTGACCGCCGAAAATACCCATTCTCAATGAGCTTTGTAGAATGCAAAACCATAGAAGAGGTTTGTGATGCAATAAAAGGAATGGTAACCCAAGGGGGAGGGCCTTTACAGGTGGCACTGACTGCAATGTGTTTTGTGGCACTGCAGATTTACAATAAAGAGAAAAAGGATTCGATAGAAACCTTTAGAGAGAGTGGCAATCTTTTAATGAAAAGCAGACCAACCAACACAACAATGACTCGAACTCTCAATCAAGTAATAGATCAAATCAAGTCTTGGTATATTTGTGAGCAGATAAGAAGGACAAACAACAACGATCTTATCTATTTTGTTGAGAGTTTGGTGTTGTCGTATGAGGAGAAATTTAATAACGATTATTTAGCGATGGGTAAACTGGGTTCTGCTCTAATAAAAGAGGGAGACGGAATTTTAACAACATGTTTTGCTGAACACTCTTTTATATTATCTCTGATTGAAGCCCAAAAAGAGGGCAAAAAGTTCACTGTTTATGTTTCAGAGACCCGGCCTTATATGCAGGGCTCCCGCCTAACAGCCCCCTCATTAGATGAACTGGGTCTGAATGTTGTCGTTATTACCGACGGGATGGGGGCAAATCTCATTCAACATGGTTTAATCAATAGATATATGACAGCAGCCGATTTAGTGGCGATGGATGGAAGTGTGGTAAATAAAGTGGGTTCTTTGGCTAATGCCATTGCCTGTTCTTATTACAATATTCCTTATACGGTATTTGCTATGAGCCCAGATCCATCTAAAACCGATAAAAAAGAGATTGAATTTGAGTTCAGAGATGCCAAAGAGGTGGTTAAGGGAGAGACTTTGGAGCATATTAAAGGTCTTTATCCGGCTTTTGATTATATTGAAAGTTCTTTAGTCGATACCATTGTAACGCCAAAGGGAATCTTTTCACCAAATGAGATTAAAAAAATATTTACTTCAGGAAGTTAAGATGAAAATTGCAATTATCGGAGGGAGAGCAGCCTCCTGTCTTTTAAAAGAGGGTTATAAGAGTCATACAGTACCCACTGCATATGGGTGTGTGGAACTTTATGAATTAGCAGATTACTATCTTATCCTGCGCCATTTAAGAGAGACTTCTGTTTTACCCCATCAAATTAATTATCAGGCAAACATCGAAGCCCTAAAGGTGATGGGAATCACAAAGGCGATAGGGATCTACTCGGTAGGTTCAATTACCGAAAAGATAAAACCGGGAGAAATTGGGTTGGTTAACCAATTCATAGATTTCACCAACAGAGTAGAGCAATCGACATTCAACACAAAAGAGAACAGAGTGGGGCATGTCAGCATGAGTCATCCCTACAGCAAAAGAATCAACAAAGCCCTTTTAGAGGGAGCCAGCAAAGTAAATGTCGATATGAAAGAGGGGGGAACCTACATCTGCACCAATGGACCCCGATTAGAGACAGCTGCCGAGATCGAGGCTTTTAAGAGAATGGGCGCCGATTATGTCGGAATGACAGGAGCTACCGAAGCTATTTTAGCCAACGAGATTGAACTTGAGTTTGCCTCAATTGCCTATTCGGTTAACTGGGCAGCCGGAATCAAAGAGGGTGAGATAACATTTATCAGTGACAAAAAAGTTAATTATATGATAACCCAAATAGAGAGGTTGATAATTTCTGCCAATCTAAATGGGTTATAAGGTTAATTGAGAGTCCACTCTGTATGAAAGAATTCTCCTTGGGGTTTATCGATTCTTTCATAGGTGTGAGAACCAAAATAATCACGTTGAGCCTGCAGTAAATTTGCCGGTAAAACGGCTCTGCGGTAACTGTCGAAGAAAGCGAGGGCGCTGCTGATTGAAGGCATTGGGATTCCTCCCTTTATTGCTTTTGCTACCGTTTCTCTCCATCCGTTTTGACTTTTTTCTATCTCTTTTATGAAAAAAGGATCAACCAATAAATTAATTAAAGTCGGATTGTTCTCATAAGCCAAAGTGATTTTGTCTAAAAAACGACTCCTGATAATACATCCTGAGCGCCACAAGGAGGCAATATCACCAAAATTAAGATCCCATTTGTACTCTTTGGCTGCTTCTGCCATCAACATAAAACCCTGAGCATAACTGACAATTTTACTAGCATAAAGAGCGTAGCGGGCATCTTCGATTAACTTCGATTTTTCACCTTCTATATTCTCTTTCGGCCCGCTTATGATTTTACTGGCTGCTACTCTTTCCTCTTTTAAACTTGAAATAATCCGGGCATAAACTGCTTCAGTTATCGCTGTTGTAGGCATTGCCAGCTCAAAAGAGTTTATAGCTATCCATTTTCCGGTTCCTTTTTGACCGGCCTTATCCAGTATTTTTGTTACTAGGGGTAAGCCATCTTTATCTTTGACAGCCATAATATCTCTTGTTATTTCAATAAGAAAGCTGTCAAGTTCACCCTCATTCCATTCAGAAAATAGTTTGTGAAGATAATCGTGGTCTAAGCCAACCCCGAAATGAAGGTAATCATATATTTCACAAATCATCTGCAAGTCACCGTACTCTATGCCGTTGTGAATCATTTTTACGTAATGGCCGGAACCCTCTTTACCCACCCAAGAGCAACAAGGCTTACCGTCGTCTGTTTTAGCGGCAATACTTAGAAAAATATCTTTAATAAACGGCCACGCTTTCTCATTACCCCCTGGCATTATAGAAGGTCCAAATCTGGCTCCCTCTTCGCCGCCGCTGACACCCATTCCGACATATAGAATATTTTTGGACTCCAAATATTTAAGCCTACGGTTGGTATCGGTAAAAAGAGAGTTGCCTCCGTCAATGATGATATCGCCCTTTTCTAAAAAGGGCAGAATTTGTTCAATAAATTCATCGACAGCATCGCCGGATTTGACCATCAACATTAACTTGCGGGGACACTTAAGCTTCTCTGTTAACTCTCTGACCGAATAAGAGCCGATGATATTATCTCTGCCTGCAGCTTCGTTTTTAAGAAAATTATCGACTTTAGAAGTTGTACGATTGTAAAC
>JBAYOE010000109.1:0-5377 GCA_041678405.1 Sphaerochaetaceae bacterium
ATAGATGGTGAAGTTGGTTTTACCGGTGGAATTAATTTTGCAGATGAATACATAAACCGAAAAATAAAATATGGGCATTGGAAAGATACCACGGTAATGTTGCAAGGAGATGCCGTTTGGAATCTTACTTTGATGTTTTTCCAACAATGGATTTTTACGACAGCGGAAGAGATAGATTTACCCGAATATACTCCTCGTCACAGGTTCCCTTCTGATGGTTTTGTCCAGCCTTTTGGGGATAGCCCCCTCGACGGGGAAAATATAAGTGAACATGCCTATATTCAAATTATTAATCACGCCCAAAAATATGTCTGGATAACAACTCCCTATTTAATAATAGACCCTCAAATGGCCACTGCACTAAACATAGCTGCCCAAAGTGGGATAGATGTAAGGATAATAACTCCCAAAATTCCCGATAAGTGGTATGTCCATCCGGTGACAAGATCCAACTATCTAACGCTATTGGCAGCCGGTGTCAGAATTTTTGAATATACTCCCGGTTTTATGCACGCTAAAATGTTTGTTTCCGACGATGAAGTTGCGATAGTCGGAACGGCAAATATGGATTACCGGAGTTTTTATATGCACTTTGAGTGCGGAGTTGCTTTTTTCAACTCTTCGATAGTTAAAGAGGTCCGTAACGATATCGCTCAAAGCCTCGAGCTGTGTTCTGAAGTGAGTTTGTTTGATGAGGAAAAACTTTCTCTCAATGTTCGTTTCGGCCGCAGTGTCCTGAAACTGTTCAGCCCTTTGATGTAGCAAGATTTCTTAAAATTCCTTCGGCTACCCTGATTCCGCTAGCCCATGCCGCTGTTATTCCCCGACTTGTTCCGGCTCCGTCTCCCGCTAAATAGATTGACGGGGCAACATTGAAAAACTCATCTGTGAAAACCGGTTTATTGGCATACAGTTTTATTTCGGGATAGTACATGATTGTTGAGGGGTGGAGCACACCGGGAACAATGGTATCGAGGTTTTTCATTGCTTTCCAAATGTCACGAAGGATTTTTGCTGGAACTGCCAAAGAGATGTCTCCGGGACAACTATCTTTTAATGTCGGTTCAAAATCGTATAAATCGGAGTTAAAGCTGACCTCTTTACTTCGTGTTCCCAATCTGAAATCTCCGACTCGCTGCATCAGCGGGCGATTTGCACCGATTAAAGCGGCCTGCAGCCCCAGATTTTCTCCGTAGGCTTGCCCACTGGCTAAAGGAGCCGTGAATTTCACCGTCTTTAAAAGGGCAAAATTAACCAATCCGTTGGAGTTGTTTTCTCCGGCAGAGTAAGCATGACCATTAACCGAATGCCACAGGTCCCCTCTGTTTGTGTAGTAGCGCTCTTTTACGACATGGGCTTTCCCACTGTTGGTGCAAAATGTTCTTACTTTATTTGGAAAATAGAACTTCGGATCGTAGTAGTCTCTGACAATGGGATAGTGCTCTATTCTTGTCTCAACTCTTATTCCGATATCGACAATGTTATCGATGAAAGGAACCTCCAACAGTTGCATAATCTCCTGTAAGAAGTGAAAACCGCCTCTGCCCGGTGCAATCAACAGCGCTTTATAGCCAATCTCTCTTTTATCTGTTTTTATAAATTTTCTTTGATTATCGACCGACAACATCCTCTCTCCGAGAGAGAGTTCTACTTTCAGCTCTTGCAATTGGGTTATTAGATCTTTAATAAGAGCCAAGCCCCCGTCGGTTCCTAAGTGGGTTTGTTTAATTTCGACAAGACTGCAATCGAGTCTTTGGGCTCTTCTCTGGTAAACTTCCAAATTGTGTTTAGCTAAAATTTTTGGTTTCAGTTTATCTATAACTTCATTTAAATAAAAATTTGCCTGTCCGCTGCTCCAATACTCTTCGGGAAATCCTATGGGATAGGTGAAGTTCATTTTACAGTCGTTACGCATTCCCCCTGTTGAGAAGTGCTCTTTATCGATAATTAATACAGAGAGATTTCTTTGTTTTGTGATTAACTCAAAAGCAGAACCCATCCCCGTAGGGCCGGAGCCTACAATTACAACATCATAGCTATCCACTGCAAAATCCTTGATATTAAGTTGTGAAACGATTTAAAAATTGTTTCGTCCTTTTATTGGTTGTTTTTATGAAGACATCTTCGGGAGTCCCCTGCTCAACAATGACACCCTCATCCATAAAGATAACTCGGTCGGAGATGCCTCGTGCAAATGCCATCTCATGGGTAACTACCATCATAGTCATTTTTTCTTTGGCGAGTTCTTTAATAACAGCTAAAATCTCCCCTGTCAATTCAGGATCAAGGGCACTTGTCGGCTCATCAAAACAGAGCACCTGAGGCCTAAGAGCCAAAGCACGTGCAATGGAGACCCTCTGCTGTTGTCCCCCTGAAAGTTGAAAAGGGTACGAATCGGCTTTGTCTCTGAGATTCATCTTCTCCAACAGTTGATAAGCAACCTCTTGGGCCTCTTCCTTAGGGGTTTTCAAAACGTGCATTTGAGCTTCGGTGATATTCCTAAGAACCGAAAAGTGGGGGAAAAGGTTGAAGTTTTGAAAGACCAGACCTACTTTTAATCTTATTCTTGAAATAGTTTGTTTATCGGCATAAACAGTCAGTCCCTCTTTGTCGGTAGAGACCAATGTATCTCCTCCGATAACGATAGTCCCGCTGTCTATTTTTTCTAAGTTGGTTATGCACCTTAGAAGGGTAGACTTTCCTGAGCCCGAAGGGCCAATAACAGAGACGACTTCTCCCTCCTTTAAAGAGAGTGAAATCTCTTTTAGAACATTTAAAGAAGAGAAGGATTTAACAACTTTTTCGAGCGAAATAACAGTCACCAACAACTCCTACCTATAATAATCGAGTTTCCGTTCAATGTGATCGAAAGACTTGGAAACTATAGCATTCATTATAAAATAAAATATACCCGCAATGAAAATAGGCATTGTGGAAAATTGGCGGGCAGATGCATTTTGAGCTACCCTAAAGAGTTCCGCCACCCCTATGGTTTGAGCAAGGGCAGTATCTTTGACTAGAGTTATTACTTCATTTCCCATTGCAGGCATGATTCTCTTAACAACTTGGGGCATTACTATGTGGGTAAATGTCCGTAGTTTGGAAAAGCCCAATACGGAAGCAGCTTCCAACTGTCCCCTGTCGATACTTTGAATACCTCCCCTGTAAATCTCTGCGTAATAAGCGGCATAGTTGATTGAATAGGCAATGATAACAGCAGTGAATCGATTTGTTGATGAGCCGAAAATATAATAAGGGGCAAAATAGACAAAGATAAGTTGCAAGATTAAGGGGGTTCCCCTCATTATCATAATGTAGACATTTACCAGAGAACTTAACGGACGAAATTTACTCATTCTCCCCTTGGCTACCAATAAGCCTAAGGGGAGTGAGAATAAGAGTGTAAGGAAAAATATCCGTAAAGTTGTGTATGTTCCGCTGAGCATTAGCAGCAGCAACTTTCCCATTCGGTGCCTCTATTTACCGACTACGGTTATGTCAGTTCCGAACCAGACTGTTGATATCTTTGCCAATGTGCCGTCGGCTGCCATAGCCAATAACTGTTTTTGTACTTCATCTCTGAGAGCTTGGTCATTTTTCCTAAAACCAATTCCATACTCTTCGGTCGAAAGGTGCTCATCTAAAATTCTGAAATTTTTACCGCTGCGCTGAATATTATCAACGGCAACAAAAAGATCCAAAACCACGGCATCAACACCGCCGATTTCTAAATCCATTAAAGCAGTTAAGTTGTCTTTTACCTCAATAATTTCTTTAAGGGAGTCGGCAAAAGCCTTATTGCCATAAACAGCATCACTGGCGCTGGATCCGGCTTGAATTCCAACCCGTCTCCCTTTCAGGTCGTTAAGGTTTTTAACGGTGCTGTCGGAACGAACTACCGCTACCTGGGCGTTATCGACATATGGGTCGGTAAAGTTTAGAGCTTTAAGCCGTTCTTCGGTAATTGTAAAGCCGTTCCAAATGCAGTCGATGTTACCGGTATTTAACTCTTGCTCTTTTGCATTCCAATCAATCGGTTGAAGCTTTAACTGTACGTTCATCCGTTTTGTGACTTCTTTGGCAAGGTCTATATCGAAACCAACAATTTCGTTGTTTTCGTCTCGGTAACCCATGGGGGGAAAAGAGTCGTCCAAGCCGAGGACAAAGACCCCTTTTTCAACTACTTTTGCTAAAGATTGATCGCCCTCTTTCTCTTTTGCTCCACCGGCGAATAAGAGAGAGAGTGAGATAACTGAAAGAAAAAGAACCAAGATTAGTTTTTTCATGATAATACCTCTCGAAATTTTAAAGGAAACTCCTAATGATAGGCATAATAGGATGTTTCACCGTTTTTGGAAAGGGGGAAGGTGTATGAAAAGTGTATAATTATACACCCATTAAACTTTTGAGTTCGTTGACCGTCGACTCTATGCAATGATATATTCATGTAATACCTTGAGGAGGTTCCATGGGCTTTTTATTAGAGGGGATTTTAGCGACAACTTGGCAGCAGCTGGTTATGTTTCTTATAGGGGGCGTTTTAATTTATCTGGCATACTCAAAAAAACTTGAACCTGCTTTGTTGTTGCCGATGGGATTTGGGGCAATCTTGGTCAACATCCCTTTCAGCGGTGCCATGAACAGTACTATAATCGGTATCGGTGAAGTTGCAGGAATTTTACAGTGGCTTTATGAGGTGGGTATTCAGGCCTCTGAAGCATTGCCGCTTTTGTTGTTTGTCGGTATCGGAGCAATGATAGATTTTGGGCCTCTGTTGAGCAACCCTCGCCTGATTTTATTCGGGGCAGCCGCCCAATTTGGGATTTTCGCAACTATAACAGTGGCTCTACTAATCGGCTTTCCCCTCAAGGATGCCGCATCAATTGGGATTATCGGGGCTGCCGACGGGCCGACTTCAATATTGGTTTCACAGATATTTAAAAGCAATTATGTTGGGGCAATAGCGGTAGCGGCCTACTCTTATATGGCCCTTGTGCCTATAATTCAGCCTTTTGCGATTAAACTGGTTACAACAAAGAAAGAGCGGGCTATCAGGATGAGTTACAATCCCAAAGCCGTCTCAAAAATGACAAGAATTTTATTTCCGATTATCGTCACGTTTATAGCCGGGTATGTAGCCCCTGCCTCGGTCAGCCTGGTTGGATTGTTGATGTTTGGAAATCTTATAAGAGAATCAACGGTTTTAGATACTCTCAGTGACACTGCCCAGAATGTGTTGGCTAATTTGGTTACCCTCTTTTTAGGTATAACCATAGCAACAACAATGAGAGCTGAGCAGTTTGTCCGTTATGAGACAATGATCATAATGGGTTTGGGTTTGATAGCTTTTGTTTTTGACTCAATGGCAGGAGTATTA
>JBAYOE010000110.1:0-5340 GCA_041678405.1 Sphaerochaetaceae bacterium
CAGGCATCAACACACAAGCGACATCCATCAAGGCACTTTTCAAAATCAATCTGCCCGGTTTCTGTGTTTGTGGCACCGGTAGGACAGACAAAAAGACAGATACAATCTTTTGTGCATAAAGCTAAATTACGAGCTGCGTGCATACTCTCATCCTCCTAAAATTTAATAAATCGGGAAGCCGGTGCTTTGCATATAGGGCAGAGAGTCGGTATTTGGGTACCTACCGCTATAAACCCACAAGCATCACAGACATAGAGAGAGTTGCCTTCAAGTAGCTTCTCTTTTTGTTTCTCGTACCTTGATAAAAGAGATTTCTGAATTGCGGTAACCTTTTTACCCCAAGTAACACATCTGAGTGCCCCCCGATCCCCAACTTCAGAAGCCAAAGACCCAATTTGTTCGTAATGGTGTTCAATATCTTCATTGATTGAGACATTTAAATCATCCATTGAGCCCTTTTTTGTTGTTTTAACTTCACCCTCAAAAAATTCAACAAGCTCCTTAAACAGAGAAAATTCCCGTTGACGGTGTTGTTTTTCACTGGCTTTAGCCAGATTGGAACATATAGCTGATAGAGCTTGGCTTGAGTAGCCATTTTTTCCCATTAAACTTCCCTCCTAGGCTGTTTTTTGTCTAAATTGATGATATCATCTGAGAGTGACGTTGTCACTAATTCTTTCGTTGACCTTCCCTTTGTAGATGGTTATCTTACAAGTGAAAGGTTTAAAAAAACAGGAGGTACGATATGGCTGTTACCCTTTATAGCACACCTAGTTGCGGATTCTGCCGTATGGCAAAAAGCTATTTACAAGAAAACAATATTCCATTTACAGAGTACAACGTGGCATCCAATTCTGAAAAAGCACAGGAGATGGTTAAAAAATCTGGCCAAATGGGAGTTCCTGTATTAGATATTAACGGCAAGATCATCGTTGGTTTTGACCGTGCTGCTATTGAAAAAGCTATTAAACAGTAGCTGTTAAGTTTCCGCGGAGGTCTCTTTAGCAGAGACCTCTGCCAATTAGATTGTTTAACTCTTGATTTACCCTCCCCTTTACTAATACATTAAATGTAATGAACTCAGAGCCTGACAGAAACAGGAATCTCTCTCTTTTACTAGGTCTTTGTACCGTTGTATTGTGGTCCAGTGGTTTTGTTTTTACCCGGATAGCAGTTAAAGAACTCTCGCCATATTCAGTCAGTCTAATCAGATATGGTTCTGCTGCTGCAGTTTTATTTCTGATTGCACTTTTTAAAAAAATCGGTTTGCCTAGAGTAAAAGATATCCCCCTTTTTTTTGCCATCGGGGCTACGGGGTTTGCCCTTTATCAGATACTTTTTAATTTTGCAATGATTACTATAAATTCAGCTGTCTCAAGTATAATCATGGCCACTGTTCCGGTAATTGCCGCTCTTTATGCTTCGGCGGTATTTAAAGAGAAGTTGGGAAAAATCGGGTGGTTTGCCGTAGCCGTTGAGTTTGGCGGAATCATCATCCTTGCAACATGGAAAAGAGAAGTCTCTATAGGTTTTGGTTTAGTTTTAATGGTAATTGCAGCCCTCTTTTTTGCTGTTTATAACATACTGCAAAGATTTTCCACAAAGGATTACACTCCTCTGCAATCAACAGCCTACAGTATGATAGCAGGTGCCCTGCTGTTGATAATTTTTATTCCCAGAACAATAAGAGAGGTTGCTGTGGCTCCTTTACAACCGCTGTTAGCCGCCCTCTTTATGGGTATTATTCCCAGCGCTATCGGTTTTTTGTTTTGGACAAAGGCTTTGTCAATTGCAACTCACATGAGTGATGTAACTAACTTTATGTTTGTTACCCCGATACTGGCTACCCTTTTGGAAATCCTTATTTTAAAAGAGTACCCGGATGTCGGCACAATTATTGGAGGAGTTGTTATTTTATTTGGTGTTTTAATTTTTAACAACCGTGTCAAAATTGGTACCTTAAAGAGAGGATGATTTCTGATGGATAAAAGCTTTGAGATTTACAGTTTACCCATAGGGCCCGTTTTAATTGCCCAGGAAGATGGCTTTATAACCGAAGTAGCTCCCTATAAAAATGAGATAAAAAGCAAAGGAGAAAAAAAAGAAACTGCCCTTACCAATAAAGCTTTCTCCCAGCTTAAAGAGTATTTTAACAAAGAACGCAAAATTTTTGATCTTCCCCTAAATCCGACCGGAACACAATTTCAAAAACAGGTTTGGCATGCTTTGTCTGAGATTCCTTATGGTGAAACCCGCTCTTACAAAGATATCGCAGTTGCTATCGGTAATCCAAAGGCATCCAGGGCTGTGGGAATGGCTAACAACCGTAACCCAATCTCTTTTATAATCCCTTGTCACCGAGTTATAGGTGCCGATGGTTCTCTGGTTGGTTACGGCGGAGGGCTCGATTTAAAAGTGAAGCTTCTTAAGCTAGAGGGCTCCCTTTAAGGATTGTAAGCGGCAAATCTCTTACCAAATTCTGTACAAGTTTGTTTTTCTTGCGTCGGTTCGTCTTGTATTGCAAGTCCTTTTTCAAACAAAACCAACCTTTTATCAACAACCCTTTGGTTCCATTTATCCATCCACTCCTGATTTCCCCAGCTGTAAGAGCCAAATAAGGCCACCACTTTTTTCCCAAGTTGAGCCTCCAGCTTTTCATAGTAAGGGAGAAACTCTATCTCCTCCAAATCCTCTTGAGCCGAAGCGGGACATCCAAAGGCAAACCTATCATAGCTTTCCAAGCATGTTGGGTCACACTGACTTATAGGAATCACATCAACCGTTGCACCGTTTGTTCTTGCTCCGTTGGCTATATAAGAGGCCATCAGTTCCGTGTTACCTGTCCCACTGTAGTATATAATTGCTATACGCATTTAAATCTCCTATCCAACAATTTCGTAATTCGACAGATAATAGTCAACCGAGAGCGTTTGTTGACGGTAACAGCTTTTATCCTATATAGTGAGATTATCTGGATTATTCTTTATTCAGAGTCATTGTTCTGTAGGCTGTGTTTTTCTGATCGGGGGAGAGGAAAGACACAGCCGTTTTTTAATCTTTGATGAAAGTTCCCTCATCCAATTCTCTGAATGCCTGAGCCAACTCTTCTCTTGTATTCATTACTATAGGGCCACCCCAAGAAATCGGTTCGCCTAAAGGCTTTCCCGCTATCAGTAAGAATCGAAGATTTTCATCCATTGCCGTAATTTGAATTTTGTCACCGTCGTTCAATAAAACTGCCCGGTGGGAAGGAATCACCGTTTTTGATTGGTCAAAGTAACCTGATCCGCTAAACAAATAACAAAACACAGTAGCCTCTGAATCAATTTCCAAGATCCAAACGGAATTACTTTTGAGCTCCACATCCAGATAGAGGGTTTTTACGTAATCACCCTCGATCGGGCCTTTTGTCTCTTTATAATTTCCGCTGACGACTCTTACTGTTACATTATCTTCTTTAACAACCGGAATAACAGAAACATCTATATCCCGATAAGCAGGCTTTGTCATCTTCTCTTTTTGAGGTAAATTAACCCAAAGCTGGGCTCCTAATATCTGAGGAACTGCCTGAGGCATCTCTTGATGGATGATTCCGCTACCGGCAGTCATCCACTGACAACAGTTATCTAAAATAGAACCTTTGTTACCCAGAGAGTCTTGATGCTCAATATCTCCTTTGATTAGATAGGTAACAGTCTCTATTCCTCTGTGGGGATGCCAAGGAAACCCTTTTATATAGTCTTCTGGATTTTTAGAGTCAAAAGCATCCAACAGGAGAAAAGGATCAAAATCTTTGACGTCGTTTCTTCCAAAAACCCGCACTAACTTTACGCCAGCTCCGTCATAAGCAACCTCTCCTCCGACAACTTTATTGATTTTTCTTATTTTCATTGTTTCGGAAACTCCTTTCAATTTGTTATTTGGTAAAATAAAGTATATAGTACAATCACAAAAAGTTCAGGAGGATTTTGAAATGGATGTAAAATTTTACCTCTGCAAAAAGTGTAAGAACGTTACAGAGTTAATTCATGACGGCGGCGGGCAGCTGGTTTGCTGTAGTGAGCCGATGGTTGAGCTTAAAGCCAACACCACCGATGCTGCCGGAGAAAAACACGTACCTGTTGCCGAAAAACAGGGAGATGCCGTATTAGTAAAAGTCGGATCGGTAGAACACCCAATGGAAGAGGCTCACTACATTATGTGGATTGCGGCAGTAACTGATAACGGTGTTTATCGGATAAATCTGAAACCCAATCAAAAACCGGAGGCCCTTTTTAAAAACCTTGAAGGAATAAAAGCTTACTACGAATATTGCAATCTCCACGGTTTGTGGAAAGCCAACGCTTAAATTAAATGCCGGGAAGCCGGCATTATTTTCTGTCTGAATATAGGAAACTTGACTAGAGTTTAATATCTCAATATTATTGCCACTATCAACAGTTGCTAGTGGCAACTATATTGAGGGATAGCGGTGTACAACCTTTGTAATTTGCGTAAATTGTTTGTCCATTTACGCCATTTTGAAGAAAAACTAAAAGAAGTCTCAGGCTTAACTCTCAACGAAGCTCTCTGCTTGTGTCAAATAGCAGATGCCGAAGCCGTTGTTTCAGAGTTGTGCACTGAATTGGAAATTTCGGCTTCAAGAGTCAGCCGCATTCTTAATTCCCTTGAAAATAAAAATTTTATAAAACGGTCAATTGCAAATAATGACCGCCGCACCATTTCCATTGAGATAACAAAGGAAGGACGGGACGCTGTTAAAAAGTTACATCTTTGTGACACTCCTCTTTCAAATGAATTAAAAATGGCAATCGGAGCAATGGCAGAAGGAGATAAGCAGTGAAAACTTACGTAATAGTTGGTGGTGTTGCCGGAGGTGCAGGTACTGCCGCACGACTCAGAAGATTGGATGAACAAGCCCGCATAATAATGTTTGAACGGGGAGAACATATAAGTTATGCCAACTGCGGACTCCCTTATTATGCCGGAGGAACTATCACCGAGCGCTCCCGCCTCTTTGTTATAACCGCCCAACGGTTTACCGATGTATTCGGAGTCGAAGTCAAAACTGAACATGAAGTTGTTTCAATTAATCGCGAAGAACAGTCAGTGAGAATCCGTGATTTAAAAACAAACAGAGAGTTTGACCAGTACTACGATACTTTGGTTTTAAGTCCCGGGGCTGAACCAATAAAACCAAAAATTCCAGGGATTGAAGATCCCGATATCTACACTGTCCGTTCTGTAACCGACATTGATGCAATAGTCAAAAAAATTGAGGATCATAATACAAGCAGAGCAGTTGTAGTCGGAGGAGGTTTTATCGGTCTTGAGATGGCC
>JBAYOE010000111.1:0-5335 GCA_041678405.1 Sphaerochaetaceae bacterium
CATTTGCGGTTTACACCCCTTTAAGCTACTTCAGGAATCATTTAGAATGAAAGAAAGTTTATGACACACAACTCTTACGATAGCCTTGGTCGTTCTTCTTAAATATTGTATCATATTTTCCTTAGGAAGGTCTTAATGGATATTAGTTCTAATTATATCGATTTTTTATTAAAGATTGCCCTTCAGGTAGAGAAAGGGGAATCACTGACTATAAACGTTAACAAGGAGCATGTTGAATTTGCTACCGAATTGGCCCACCGAAGTGCTGAATTAACATTTCATACCACAAATATTGTTATAATAGAGAAGGGAAAAGTTGACTCGGTTATCCCGATTGCTCCGTTGACTGAAGAGCTAAAAAGTACTCCAAAGAGCTCACTGTTACTACGAATAGATGATACTGAAAATCGCTTTCAAAGACTAAGTGACAATGAGCAAGAGATTACAAAAGAACTCTCTCTTATTCAGGAGTGTGGCAACCTTGCTTCCCCACAATTAAATCGACCCATTGCCCCCTGGGCTGTTGTTGCGGTACCCGGTCCTTTATGGGCAAAGAGAGTTTACAAAAATGAGAACAAAGTAATTCAACTGTGGAATGATTTTGGGAAAATTCTCTCACTGAATAATGAAGGATGGCACTCATGGTGGATTAACTATCTCTCAAAAAGAGAAGAGACACTTTTTCATTTAAATAACTTATTAAACTCAACCTACCACATCAAAGGAGAGAATATCGACTTTAAATGTAAAACAGCCAAAGAAGCTTTGTGGAGTAACCACCAATATAAAATAGACAATCGCTTTTATACCCCCTATATCCCTATTGAGCGCTATAGCACCCTTTTAGACTCTTCATCAACTGAAGGAGTAATCAGCCTTAAATCTTCTTTCTTACTGTTTAACAGTGAAGTAGAAAATTGTCATTTAGAGTTAAAAGGGGGAAAGGTGAGGGCCTACAGCGCAACAAAAGGTGAAACGGCACTCAGGTTGGCTCTTAGCTACGACGAGGGTTCTTCCACTGCCAGTGAACTCTCTTTAGTCGACAGAAAAGTTCCCCTCGCCTCTTACAATCAGGAATTTGGTTACAGCGGTTTTGATACAAACAGAAGGTCTACACTTTTAATTGGCTGTGGAGAAACCAGCCATCTTAAATCGTTGAAAAGTTACACAGATGAAAAAGAGCTGCAATCAGAGACTGGATGTAATATTAGTACAATAAAATTTAGGGTTCCTCTAGATTTAAATATTGATGTTTTTGCAATCGATAGTAAAGGTTCTGAAATCCCAATTATGCATAACGGAGACTTGCTTACATAAATTTGAAATTTACAATGTTAGAGGTGTTATATGACTGAAATACAATTACTTACCAAAGAGTACGCAAAACTGATTATTAAAGGGGGTATCAATTTAAACAAAGGGCAATGTCTCTTAATTAAAACACAGGCTGAAAGTTACCCCTTTGCCCGGATTTTAGCAGAAACTGCCTATAAAGAGGGTTCTGCTCTAGTCAGAATCGAGATTGATGACTTACAACTGTTAAACAGCAGAGTAGAGAATCAGAGTATAGGCGAGTTACAGATGATCCCAGACTTTTCTAAAAGTATTGAGTACGAGATGATGGTAAAAGATTGGGCTTATATCAGAATTGACAATACCGAAGACCGTCACTATTTAAGTGGTGCCGATTTGGATAAACTGTCTGCCTATAAAAGTGCTTTAACGAAAAACAGCGCCCTTATCCAGCTTCATAGGATGAAAAGCAAAAGCCCTTGGTGTGTTGTGTGTGTTCCCGGAGAGCGTTGGGCAAAGGATATTCTAGGAAAAGATGCAACAGAGTCAGACCTTTGGAAAGTGTTAATCCCAATTTTAAAACTCGATCAAAAAGATGTTGTGATAGCTTGGAAAGAGCACAGTAAAACATTAAAAGAGCGTTCAAAAAAGTTAAATGACTTAAAAATTAAAAGTCTCCGTTTTATAAGCAGCGCAACTGATTTAAAAGTAGGTCTGTTAGAACATAGCAAATGGGTGGGCGGAGGCGATAATCTCAGTGACGGGAGAGCTTTTTTACCAAACATTCCTACCGAAGAAGTTTTTACAACAAACAGTAGGTATCTTGTCGATGGGTATGTCACGACCACCAGAGCAGTCAATGTTATGGATTCTAAAGTGGAAAACCTTAAGCTGACCTTTAAAGAGGGCAAAGTTGTCGACTTTAAAGCCGATATCGGTCAAGAGATTATTAAGAAGTTTTTAGAAATTGATGAGGGGGCCAGTTATGTAGGCGAAATAGCACTTGTTGATCAAAGTTCTCCCATAGCCCGGTCAAATTTAATATTCAACTCCATTCTTTATGATGAAAATGCCTCTTGCCATTTGGCTTTGGGAGCAGGTTATCCAAAATGTCTTTCCAATGCCAATGAGCTAAACAGTGAGCAGATGCTTTTAGAGTATGGGTGTAACCGTTCCATGGTTCATACCGATTTCATGATTGGCTCCGATGATATGGATATAGATGCAACTACAATTGATGAGAAAATCGTGCCAATTATGAGAAAGGGAAAATTTGTGTTTTAAAGGGCATCTGCAATAATTTTCAGCCCCTCTAATGTGTGCATCGGCTCTACTCGGTCAATGTTCTCAATGAGAGGAGCCATTGTTTGAGAGAGACCCCCCGTGGCGATAACTTTTAATTTTGATCCTATTTCGGCCTCTGTTCTTTGAATAAGTTCTTTAACTAAACCGGCAAAGCCAAACATTATTCCGCTTCTGATTGACTCTTCACTGTTACGCCCGATTGCCTTTTGGGGTATCCGTAATTGGACCTGCGGTATTTGAGCAGTGTTTCTAAAAAGTGAATTCACCGCAGTTACTAAGCCGGGGGCAATTGCTGCCCCCAAAATGTCGCCTTTAGAGCTGATAGTCGTCAAAGTTAAAGCTGTGCCAAAATCCAATACAATACAGTTCTCGTTTGGATAAAGAGCTCTGGCGGCAACCGCATTGGCTAATAGGTCGTTACCCAACTCACTTGGGATACTCTCAATATTTATGCCGATGCCGTTTTTATGGTTAACTGTTATCGGCTCTATATTACTTAATTCGGCTACGACTTTTTGAAACGAACGGGTTAGATTGGGAACAACTGAACAAATTACAGCTTTTTTTACATCTAAGGCTTTAAATCCCTTATGGATGAGCATCCGTTCAACTATTACAAAGTACTCATCACTGGTCTTATTTTGATCGCTGTGTATCCGCCATGAGGCGACCCACTCTTTATTGTTATGAAGAGCCATAACAACGTTGGTGTTTCCGATATCTACTACCATCAACATAAATCGGCCTCCCCTTAAATCATAATACGACTTTCACCTTCATAATACTTTAAACGCAACTCTTTTACATCCTCGCTGTTTAAATAATCTTCCAAAGTAAGGAGTCTATCAATAACATTTCCGTTTGGAGCAAATTCAATTATCCTGTTTGCCACCGATGAGACGAATTGGTGGTCATGACTGTTAAAAAGTAGAACCCCTTTAAAATCGATTAGGGCATTATTTAAAGCGGTAATGGCTTCCAAATCCAAGTGACTAGTCGGCTCGTCAAAAATTAAAACGTTTGCCTGTTCCAACATCATCCTTGAAAGATGGCAACGGACTTTCTCCCCTCCGCTTAAAACTTTTGTCTCTTTCAAAGCTTCGTCACCGCCAAAAAGCATTCTTCCTAAAAAGGAGCGGATGTAAGTTTCATCTTTCTCTTCTGAAAATTGGCGTAACCAATCTACGATATTCAAATTTTTGTCAAACAAATAGTCGTTCTCTTTGGGAAAGTAACTTACTTTAGTTGTCACCCCCCACTCATATGAACCTTTATCGGGTTTCAGATTGTCTGTAATTATCTCAAAGAAAAGAGTTTTAAGGTAATGATTGGGCCCGACAAAGGCAATTTTATCGTTTGGATTTATTGTTAGGTTATAATTATCCAACAAAATATTCCCATCTTCACTTTTCGAAAGTTTTTCAACTTTTAAAACATTTTTGCCTATATCCCTGCTTGGTTTAAATGCCACATAAGGGAAGCGCCTTGTTGAGGGTTTTATATCATCGATTGTAAGTTTATCAATCAATTTTTTTCTGCTGGTTGCCTGACGTGCTTTTGATAAATTACTGCTGAAACGTTGGACGAACTCTTTTAATTCGGCAATCTTTTCTTCTCTTCTGCGTTTTTCATCTTTCAGCTGTTTGGATGCTAACTGACTTGATAAGTACCAGAAATCGTAGTTTCCGACAAAAAGTTGTATCTTTCCAAAATCAACATCAACGATATGGGTACAGACACTGTTTAAAAAGTGCCTATCGTGCGAAACAACTATTACGGTATTATTAAAATCGTTTAAAAACCCCTCCAGCCAATGAATTGATTCCAAATCGAGGTGGTTTGTCGGTTCATCAAGTAAAAGAATATCGGGATTGCCAAAGAGTGCCTGGGCTAATAAAACTCTGACTTTTAAAGGGTCTTCAATATCGGCCATCCTCTTATCTAAAAAAGTGTCATCAATACCAAGGGCACTGAGAATCATTCCGACTTCACTTTCGGCTTCCCATCCTCCCATTTCGGCAAATTCTGACTCCAGTTCGGCAGCTCTAATCCCATCCTCTTCACTGAAATCTTCTTTAAGATAAATCTCTTCCCGGGCTGTCATGACATCATAGAGTCGTTTATAACCCATAATAACTGTGTGGAGAACCGAATAGTCGTTATAGGCAAAGTGGTTTTGCTGTAATACGGCAATTCTTTCGTTGGGTGTAATTATAATCTCGCCGGTATCTGCTTCAATCTCATTGGATAATATTTTAAGAAACGTCGATTTACCTGCTCCGTTAGCTCCAATGACTCCGTAACAGTTACCTGGGGTAAACTTCAGATTAACTTCTTTAAAGAGAACTTGGTTGCCGTATGAGAGACTTATGTTGCTAGCTGTTATCATAATCGGTCCTTTACAAAACAATACCAGCCCGATGGGCTGGCAAGTTATAGTCCCTAGGGGAATCGAACCCCTCTTTGAAGACTGAGAATCTCCCGTCCTAACCGATAGACGAAGGGACCATTATAATTGAGACTGGGATGAAGGGATTCGAACCCCTAAAGGCAGAACCAGAATCTGCAGTGTTACCATTACACTACATCCCAACGTATCAAATACGGGTTGAATTTACTTGATACAAAACTCTTTGTCAAGCTACCGCAATGCCTCATAATTAATCTACTCGAAACAAAGCGGATGCCTCAAAACTGAAATCTACTCCAAATAAATAAAAATGTTACCCTTAAAGAG
>JBAYOE010000112.1:0-5294 GCA_041678405.1 Sphaerochaetaceae bacterium
GAAAGAAGTCCTTTTACCATACTGGCTTCACTTAGACCGACGATAGTGGAAAGTCCAAAAATAACAAGGGCAAACATCTCAGCAGGCCCAAATTTAATGGCTAAACTTGTAATCGGTTTAGCAACTAAAATGAGAACTAAAAGCGAAACAAGTCCTCCGAATATAGAGGAGTAGATGGCTACTCCCAATGCTTTACCGGCTTCACCTTTTTTTGTCATCTGATAACCGTCAATAACCGTTGCTGCAGCCGATGGTGTTCCAGGAATTCCAAGTAAAATCGAGCTGATAGAGCCTCCTGTCATTCCCCCAGCATATACCCCTAAGAGTACCGATATTGCGGCAACAGGAGAAATTCCAAAGGTGAGAGGAATCATTAAAACTAAAGCCGTACTAAACGTAAGAGCCGGAATAGCGGCAAAAACAATTCCAAGTATCGAGCCAATAATCATAAATAGAATATTTTGGAAAGTAATGGCTATTGAAAATCCTTGGGCAAGATAATTTAACATTTTATAATTCTCCTTAACCTTATTTAATAAATAACCGCCAAGTCGGAAGCGGAATACGCATTACGGTATTAAACAGTAAGTAGACAACCATTGTAACAACAGTTGAAAACAGTATTGCTCTTGGAAAAAACTTCCAACCGATAAGAACCAACATAGCGGTGATACTAATAATCATTCCCAGGATAAATCCGATAAAGTAGACTAAAATTATTCCACCCAAAAATACCCCAAAATATAAAAAGACACTTTTCATCGGGAAATGTTTCTTCTTTGGAACTTCTATTTTTTCTCCGTCTTCTTCGACGAGAATTTCGGGAAAATCACCCTCAGCTTTCTTCTCTCTCTGGAAAAACAGCACTATAGCCAAAGCTGTCATTAGACCTAGTATCAAATATGGGAAAAAACGGGGCCCTGGTTCGCCCTCAAAAGTTCCCTTTGGAAGTTTTGATGTTAAATATGCCCACCAAGCATTAAACACCAAAATTATAATGGCAATGATACGATTTTGGTTCATTTTGAATCCTCTCAATAGATTTTAAAAAGTTTAAAAAACAATTTAGTAGATAATAGTTTCTGCTACAATTTTAAAAATGTAGACTCAGTATTTTTACAATTTATAGTAATAAAAGTAAACACTCCAACTTCCGATAAATGAGCTTAGTTCAAATTTTTTATTTATCTCTTTGCTATTTTTAGATATAGAGCAAAGAAAATAGGGTGCCAAAAATAAATTCTGACACCCTATTTATTCATTACTGTTCAAAAACTACTGTTTTAACATCCCAATTTGCTCCATGATTTGAGCAACAGTTGCATCGTCTTTTGCCATTAGAGCATTAAAGTCTTTTGCGTTTCTTACATCGATAGTAGCACCTTTGGTCTCCGCAAATTCTCTAAACTCGGGGTCATTACCGGCTTTCATAAATGCATCTTCCAAAATATCTACGATATAATCGGGAGTATCTTTATGAACGGCAATTCCTCTGTACATCTGGATATCGATATCATAACCAAGCTCTTTCATTGTTGGGGTATTGGGTAATACTGCCAATCTCTTAGGAGCAATAACAACCAGCGGTTTCATTGTTCCGGCTTTTGCGTGTTGGCTGATATCAAAAGTCATGTTAACCATTGCATCTACTTTCCCACCAAGAAGAGAAGCAATACTCTGACCGGCATCCATCGGGATATGTTTTACTTTGATTCCGGCATATCCGGTGATTGCCTCAGCTGCTAAGTGGTTAAATGATCCAACACCACTGTTAGAAATTGTCAGCTCATTTGGATGTGCTTTAGCATAGGCAACAAATTCTTCAAAAGTATTCCATCTGTTGTCATCGCCTCTGATAGCCAATCCGGAAGCTTCCATTGTTAGGTTAGCAACACCACGGAATGCATCCCACCCCTTATCGACAGGCATATTGCCTTGGTGATAAGCAACGTTAATGGATGTTGAGTTCCAAACGATGTTATAACCATCAGCTGGTTGGCCTAATACGTACTGATAACCAACAGCACCACCGCCGCCAAGACGGTTATTGGAAATAATGGGCTTAGGCAGATGTCTGTTTGCTAAATCTGCGGCTTTACGACCGATAACGTCTCCGGCCTGCCCGGCTTGGAATAATACTGTCATATCAATATTTTTTGTAGGATATGTGGGCTTTGCTGCCTCTTTTTGGCCTTCAGCAAAAAGTCCCTGTCCTACCAGTGAAAACAGAATCACCATAACCAGTAATAGTCCAACTGTTTTTTTTCTCATCCCTTTCCTCCTAGGTTGATTAATAAATTAGTTCTATTACAAAAGAGAGCTAAAAGCATGACCTGTTTTAGCCTCTCATAATTTTTTATCTAACAGAACTTATCACTCTAAGACTCTAAACTATAATTATTCTTAGCGCAAGGGAAAATTTTTAGATATGAGAGTGCTTTAAGTTCTTTTAAGCCACGTTTTTAGAACACTTATCATTTAAAATTCTTAGTATTTCTACTGATAACAACATATGACTATTAAAATTAATCTCAGTAATTTTAGCCAAAGCATCAACTTACGAAAATTTTTAATAAAGATAATTAATGAGAAAGTTTATAACATAATTTTAACACAGATCTTTATAACCCCCTGTTAGAAACTCTGGGTTTGGTGACGCTGTCACGCACGATTAATTTTCCGTCAACAATAATGTTCTTTTTTTCTTTACTATTATTAAGAGCCATCATGACTAAATCTATTACCGCTTTTGAGATTTCTTCTATCGGGAAATTAATCGTAGTCAATCGGGGAACCAGAGCACTTGTGAAAGGCATATTATCGCAGCCTATTACCGATAAATCATCAGGAACTGAATAACCTGCATCAACAGCCCCCCTTATAGCACCTAGTGCTATCACATCGTAATAGGCTAAAACCGCACTTAACATAGGGTTTTTCTTTATTAATTGTTGGATTGCATTAACTCCGTCTAGGTAATCATAACCTTCACATCTGATATAATTTTTAGGATTGATTTCAATGTTTGCATCTTTTAGAGCAGATAAATAACCGTCTCTTTGTTCCATGCTGTGACTTAATTCCTTAGCCCGATCAATATATCCTATCTCCGTATGACCGTTATCTATAAGATAATTAACTGCATTATAAGTCGCTTTTTTATAATCTACCTTAACTCTGCTAGCATCTAAATCTTCTATGTCTCTATCAACTAATATTACTGGAATCCCTCTATTTTGTACTTCTACAATTTTTTCAGCATTGTGTGTACTGGGAATAATAATTATCGCATCAACACTCTTCATGATTAGAGTATTAAGCGCAGAAATTTCTAAATCATAATCATTAGAGGTGTTGCATACTATTAAGTTGTAGTTTTCTATCAACAGTAACTTTTGAATAGTCTCGGCTAATTTCCCAAACGTCTCGTTTGAGATACTAGGAAGCACTAACCCAATCGAATAGGTTTGTTTGCTTCTAAGTCCCCCAACTAGCATGTTTGGGTAATAATTTAGTTTTTCAATTGCCGAATTTACCCTTTCTACCAATTCGGGACTGACATATCGAGTATGATTTAACACATGCGAGACAGTAGCTATTGATACTTTTGCCTCTTTAGCTACATCTTTGATAGTGGCAACCATGAGAAACTCCTATCTAAGGTGTAAATTATAATTTATTTTTAAATATATTGCCCTTATTAATTATAACTTTCAAGTTTATATTTTCATCAAATACAATAATGTCTCCGTCTTTGCCCAAACCAATAGAGCCAATGGAACTATTTAGGCCCATTATTTTAGCTGGAGTAGTGCTCATCATCATTATTGCCTCATGTAGCGGAACACCGACTTCGTTAACCATTACCCTAATCAACCTATCGGCAGTAGCAACACTTCCTCCAAAACTAGTTTTACCAGGCATATAGGCAACCCCGTCTTCTACTATGACTTTCTGTCCTTTTGATAGACTGCCAATTATACTCTCTCCGTTAATCATCCCTGCAGCTCTGATAGAATCAGTAACCAGGCAGATTTTTTCAGGTCCTTTAACTTTATAAATTAGTTTAATCAAACTGGGAGGTAGATGCTTTCCATCTGCAATAACCTCTACCGATAGTGCGTCTAGAATAAGAGCCATTTCCGCTACTCCCAATTTAAATTCTGAGTTTTCTCTTTTTAGGCGACTCATCCCTAAAAATTGGTGAGTTACCAGACTAAAGCCATTTTCAATTGCCAGTTCCATTGCCTTTTCATCAGCATTGGAATGCCCTATGGACATGACAATACCTCTTTTTGAGAGTTCTGCACCCATCTGAAAAGCTCCAGGCAATTCAGGAGCAACAGTCCACCTCTTTATGGAAGGGAATTTTTCAACCAGATTCAAATACTCTTTAGCCACTGGATTCTTTATGAAACTAACGTCTTGAGCTCCATGTTGTTCTTTGTCAAAATAGGGTCCCTCCAAATGTATTCCTATAATAGAGGGAAGGTCTTTTTGTGACAAATCTCTTACTTTCTCAATATTTCCCAGATTTTCAAAAAGCTCCTCATCGGTGGATGTTAAAGTTGTTGGCATTATTGAGGTTGTCCCGTATTCCATGTGGGCTCTGCAACCTTCAATAACAGCGTCAATGTTCCCATCCATAAAATCGGAGCCGCCAGCCCCGTGAGTATGCAGTTCAACAAATCCGGGGGAAACGTAGTTATTTTGAGCATCTATTACCAACTCATCGGATCTCTTTTTATAGGAACCACTAAATACTTCAGTGATTATACCGTCGGTTACAACGACATTCGATTCCCTTAGAACCCTATAGGGGGTTATTACCCTTCCGTTTGTAATTACTACCGAGTTTTTAATATAATGCCTCCTTCGTTTCTCTAATCGAGATCGGATTTCTCAAGCAGTGATGCGGAATCTTTATCTAAGTATAGCGTTGCATTGGGATGAGTCCTTAAAATAGATCCGGGGCACTGAATACTGATTTCCTCAGTTAAACACCTCTTAATAATCTCTTTTTTTGTTGCCCCCGGAACAATCGCAAATATTTTATCAGCATTGAACATTGCAGGCATTGTCAGCGTGATAGCACTGTTTGGTATTTTATTCACACTATCAAACCACCCATCTTTAACTTGTTGCAAGCGGCAAGCCTCATCCAGTTCAGGATTGATTTTTACCAATTTGGAATCGTTAAAATCAGCAATATGGGGATCATTGAACGCCAAGTGTCCGTTTTCACCGATTCCGGCAAATACAATATCTACTCCATGTTTTTTCAATAACTTCTC
>JBAYOE010000113.1:0-5274 GCA_041678405.1 Sphaerochaetaceae bacterium
CAAAGTGCCTCCCCTTTTATAACCGGCGATCGGATTATAGCGATAAACGGTAAAAAGGTTGAAGATTTTTCTGATATTCAAAGACTCCTTGCTTTGGTAAAAAAAGGAAAAACAACCCATTTTGAAGTGTTAAGGGATGCTGAAAAAATAAATATAACTACCAGCGGAGTCTGGGATAAAGAGCAGAAGAAAAACTTATATGGGATAAGTTACTTTTTGGAACCGAAAGTTGATTTTATCCAGGAATTATCTCCCGAAGCACTCAGTGGGCTCTCCAATGGTGATACCATCGTCGCTCTCAACGGGCAACCGATAAGAAATTCCTTCGATTTATTGTCGCTTTTCAGTGAAAACCCCTCCTTTGTTGAATTGCAGGTAGTTACAGAAGATCAGAAGAGCAAAGTAATCGAGTACTATCCGACAAAAAACAGCGAAGGGGCAATTGTCATCTCTTTTGGATTTCACAGAGAAATAAAAATGCGCAGTGGCCAAAATTTTGTAAACAGCCTCTTAAACGCTTTAAAAGAGACACTTTCAACATTCTCCCAAACATTCACTTTACTTCCCACCCTTATTATGGGAAAAAGCTCATTAAACGGCAGTGTTGCCGGTCCGCTGCGAATCTCTTATATCATAGGCTCAATGCGTAGCGTTGGCTTAAGGGCTCTTTTGCACGTAACTGCCTCAGTCAGTGCCTCTTTAGCTGCGGCAAATTTCTTGCCTCTGCCCGGTTTGGACGGAGGTTCTATTGTGATAGGGATTATTGAACTGTTTAGAAAGAAACAGCTGTCTCAGAGTATTTATTACCGCTTTCAGAGTATAGGTCTGCTGTTTCTTCTGATTTTAATGATTTTTGTTATTGGAAGTGATCTGCGATTTTTCTTCTCTTATTTGTAAATCAGAACTCCAACTCTACAAATCTTACCAATCTGCTTTGGAAACCCATTGTAATTATTCCGGTCTCTCCGTTTCTTTGTTTGGCTAAAATTACCTTTGTCTCCTGAACAGGAAATCCCTCAAAACTCTCTTGCTGGTCATTTTGTTCAACTGAGAGATCTTGAGGTTGAGAGGGGTCGGCCACTCGGTCACGGTGGAGAAATATTACCACATCGGCATCTTGTTCAACGGAACCAGAATCTCTTAAGTTAGCTAAGTTAGGTTCTTTTCCTTCGGCATCTCTTGAGACCTGCGAGAGAGCGACTATCGGTATTTGGAGCTCTCTGCAAAGGGATTTTAAAGACCTGGAAATCTCGGCAACCTGTTCATGTCTAGGCATATTAGGATTTGCATCCGGATTTATTAAGCCGATATAATCGACAAACAAAATTTTTATATCGAACTCTCTTTTCATCCTTCTTGCCTGGGCTCTTAGATCGTAAAGTTTAATGTTGGGGGTATCCTGAATGTAGAGTTTACCCTCATATATTCTGCTGGCAGCGTCGATAATACTGACAATATCTTGGTTTCTTAAAAGAGCATTGCGAATCCTTTTGGAGTCTACTTTCGCCTCGGAGGCTAAGATACGCTCCATTATGGCCATACTGGTCATTTCAGCCGAGAAAAAGCCGGTTGGAATTTTTCTCCTTATGGAAATGTCTATTGCCATCGAGATGGCAAATGCGGTCTTTCCGACAGACGGACGCGCTCCAATAACAATTAACTCGGAAGGTTGAAAACCTCCGGTCATCTCATCGAGTTGGTGAAAACCCGATTTGACGGCATCTTTGTTGCCGTGTTTTGAGCGCTCCATCAACCTGTCGACGGTTTTGTTTATGAGAGTTGAACTCTCAAAGTAGTGTTCTCCAAAAGCTCCGCTTGTTGCCTGAACTTCACTGAGCTGTTGTTCACTGTTGTCGAGTAAAACAGCGATGTCCTGACTCTCGTCAAAGGCATCAGACTGCATCTTCCCCCCTAAGGTAAGCAAAAGCCTCCTCAGAGAGTAAGAGCGGACTATGTCGGCGTAGTATGTGGCATTGGTTGTTGTCGGCACATCACTGGTTAAACCGGCAATATAAGCCATTCCGCCACACTCTTCCAACATTTTTTTAGAGCGTAGATAGTTTGTAATCGTAATCAAATCGATTGTTTGTGAGGAGTTCTCTTGATGAAACAATAAGATTGATTCAAAAAGAATTTGGTGGGCTTTTTTATAAAAATCCTCTTTCCTTAAAACCTCAATAACTTCACTGAAGGCACTGTTGCTTAAGAGCATTGCTCCCAAAACAGCCCGCTCAGCATCGTCATTGTGGGGAGGAACTCTTCCGACAATCGGATACAAAGCCATCCTTTACTCCTCTTTTTCATCCTCAAGAGAGACCTCTTTAGCAGCTTCCTTCTCAGCCGCCTCTTTGGCTTTTTTCTCCTGAGCTTCTTGAGCTTTGCGCTCTTTCTCAGCTTTTGCCTCTTGAGCTTGTTTTTTCTTAAGTTCGGCTTCACTGACAACCTCAAGTTTAACTTCGGCGGTTGTCCCTTCATACAATCTGATTCTTACGGTATAAGAACCGACCATTTTAATGGCATGTGATTCAACTTCGATTCTTTTCCGCTCAACGTCTATCCCCTCTTTTGCAAGTGCTTCCTGAACCATTGTACCTGTAACCGAACCAAAAAGTTTACCTGTATCTCCGGCTGTTACAACCAATGTCAAAGTCAAATTGTCCAAGCGTTCTTTTATGGAGGAGGCATTTTTTCTTTTCTCCTCTTTTCTCTTCTCAATTGCAGCTGCTTTGGTGGCAAAGAGCGCTTGGTTCGCTTTGTTAAAAGGGACAGCAATCCCTTTGGGTAACAGGTAGTTGCGTCCGTAGCCTCTTTTAACTACGACAACATCCCCCTCTTCACCGAGATTGTGAACATCTTCGTTCAATATTAATTTCATAGAGTTTCTCTCCTTATCAGTTCTTTCTAAAATTAATCCATGTCTCGCTTACTCCCAACAGGGGAAGGGCAATCAATGGCAACACATTTATCCCAGGTATAAATATCATAAACAGCGCTAGGATAAATACTCTAAATGTCGATACATGGGGGTTCTTTCTCCTAATCAATGTTGCGATTATAGAGAGCCCCTGAACCATATACAAAAGGATCATTGTCAAAGCTAAATTCCAAAATATTGTCTCCAGGATTGTTACTCTGACAAAAAGAGTAAATAAAACTCCACCCAAGCTTGCTAAAAACGGCCAGACGGTGACCTCATTTAAACTCCAATTGGCCAATTTGTTTTGAAACTCCAAATCAAAGCGGTTTATAAGTTGCTCACTGACTGCTATCGATAATCCGAACTGCCCAACAAAAAGGGGCAAAAATCCGCATCTCAGCAGATTTAAGATAGCTGTAAAGATTCCCTCTTCGGTTAACCCAAGAGGTAAGCCCTCTCCGAACAAAACCGGAAGCATTTGCATCACGGTTTGTTTGTAAAGCAGTCTTGTTGCGTTGGCCGAAACCGAATTACCCATAATCCATGCAGCCAGGATAAAGCCAAAGAGACCGGCTACAACCGAAGCCATTAAAAGGCGTTCAAAAGCTTGCCTCTTACTGAAGGCTATCCAAATAAATGCTCCGATAAGGAGTGTAACGGGTAAATAGAGTCCCACAGCCAATACTCCGGTTAGCGGAATTTCACTTGAAAGTTTTCCGTAGGTGTATAACTGAGAGCCGACCAAAGCTATCAGAACAACAACCACAGGGATCAAGGCCCATTTGGTATTGGTAAATTTTGGACTAACAAAGAGCAACGGGATTATAAACAAGGTGGTGGTTGCCGTCATTTTATAGAGAAAAAATGAGAGAATGACAGCAATGGTCCCTGCTTTGACCATTACCGCAGTGTTTTGGTCCATAGCAAACTCTCTTACTGCCTATCAAAAGGAAGGTAGGCCAAAACTCGGGCTCTTTTAATTTGAGTTGTCAGAGCTCTTTGATGTTTGGCACATGTTCCTGTTATTCTGGCCGGAAGGATTTTCCCCCTTTCGGTTATGTAGCGGCGTAGTAAATCGGGGTTTTTGTAATCGGCTGTTATTTTTTGGGTACAAAACCTACAAACTTTTTTTCTGAAAGGCCCTTTTTTTGCACCGAAACGTCGGTCTCGGCCGTCACGCCCTTCACTCATCTCTGCTGCACTATCTTGTGCATCTATATCTTCACGCATTCTAATTTCTCCTCAATTTTTAAAACGGAATATCATCGTCAAACTGCTCAGGACCGGGAAACGGGCTGTTGTTTGAAAAACTCTGAGGAGGTTTCGAAATCTCCTCTCTGGGTGTTGTTGATGAAGTAGCACCCCCTCCGAGCAACTGGACGTTGTTGGCTACAACCTCTATCCGACTGCGGCTCTGTCCGTCTTGTTCCCATCTGTTTTGACGCAACTCACCTTGAATGCCAACCTGTCTCCCTTTCGTTAAATAGGGATTCAGTGACTCGGCTTGTTTGCCCCAAACTGTGATATCAAAGAAACTAACCTCTTCTTCCCACTGATCCCCGGACCTCTTCATACGGTTAACAGCAATCGAGAAGCGACCAACAGCGGTTCCGCTGTTTGTGTATCTAAGTTCACATTCACGGGTAAGGCGACCGATTAGCACAACGATATTGGTATCATTTGCCATGGTTTAACTCCTGTTGAATATTATTAGGCCTCTTTGTTTACAAATAAGAACTTAAGAACAGGAATCATCAACTTAAATGAGTTATTAAATGTGTTGATAATAGCCGGATCAGCTTTAAGTTCAAAATAGTAATAGTGACCCTTATCTTGTTTTCGAATCGGATATGCTAGGTTTCTAATCCCCATATCGTCCTGTTTGGAAATCTCAACTTTTGCGGAGGTGAATTCCGCCAGAATCAAGTTGAGACCTTTTGCCGTTTCTTCGTCATTTGCATCGAAGATTACGGTAAATTCATACTCTCTCATAACTCCTCCTTATGGGCTATCAGATCCACAAAATGTGGATAAAGAGGTCTAAAAGACACTAACTAAGAATTAAATGGGTGTCAAGACAGCTTAAAACCGCCGAAAACGGCGGCTTTAACATCTTAAGCGCCACTTTTATTTCTTATTTTTATGTCTGTTTTTTCTTAATTTTTTCTTTCTCTTATGGGTTGCAATTTTATGTCGTTTTCTTTTTCTTCCACAAGGCACAATAGTTCTCCTTAATTAAAGATTATAATACACTCTTAAATAACACGTTATTATGAGCTGTTGCTAAAATAACGTCAAGGGGGCTTGTAACATCTTTAGAGAGTTGTTGTTTAATATTTCGGTATATATTATTGGAG
>JBAYOE010000114.1:0-5235 GCA_041678405.1 Sphaerochaetaceae bacterium
CTCGCAAAAATTGCTTCCTACTTGAGCCACAAAGGGATCGAACCTTTGACCCACAGATTAAGAGTCTGTTGCTCTACCAACTGAGCTAGTGGCCCTTTACGCGTCCGGCAGGATTCGAACCTGCGACCTACGGATTCGAAGTCCGGAACTCTATCCAACTGAGCTACGAACGCATTATTGTGTGTAGCCAAGCTGCACTAGGGTGGATGACGGGACTCGAACCCGCAACAACCAGAACCACAATCTGGTGCTCTACCTTTGAACTACATCCACCATTTGATGATCGTGTCACAAATCAACAGTCGATAATCTGACTGATTCAGGTGCTTTTGTCAATAGCTTCTTTGGCTACAAGCAAAAGATAACGCTGTCGCCATTTTACCCCTTTTAGGGCCAATTGCTCAACTATATTGTCTAATAAATCTTTGTTAACAAATGCCTCATAATGTTTTACATGATTCCTATTTATTGGAGCAGTTGTCGTATAAGTATCGACGTAGAGAGAATAATTGGTTTTGCCAAATATGCTAATAATCTCTTTGTCACTAAGCTTGGCATTTTTATGTTCAGCCTCTAAAAAAAGCTCTTTGTTGTTTACATAATTTGACAAAAGAGAGCTCTCTCCGATTAAAAGCTGACTGAAAGCAAGAGTTTTTATATTACTTTTTAGGTAGCTGTTTAGCTCATCTAAAGTGTTAAGACAGTTATAGCCAATAACCAAATCATATTTTTGAGCAGTTAAAGGTTTATCAAAAAAGAGCTTTCTGTTTTTAATCTGTTTTATAAAAGACTCGTCTTTGCCGTTGAGAATAAGAACAGAAAAGTTCTGTTCAATCTCAAATTTATTATAAAAGTGTTGCAAAGAACGCCTTCTAAGAACCTTTTCTTTCAGCTCTTTTTCATAACCGCTTTCGCCTGGAGAATAAAATACCTCATCATTAAATTCCTGTGGCAGATATTGCTGCAAAACCCAATTACCTTTAAAAGAATGGGGATAGAGATACTCCTTTCCGTCACCAAAAGCTCCTTTATCGCGACTGGAGTCCCTTAAATGGACAGGGATTGTTCCGCTGTTAAGATTCTCAACGGTCTCTATGGCTTTAAATATGGCTGTAGTTGAATTGGATTTTGGGGCGGTGGCTAAATATAAAGTGGCGTGACTAAGCATATAACGCCCCTCCGGAAGGCCAATGCGTTCAAAAGCAGCGGCATTTGAAGCTACCACGTTGATTGCATTGGGATCTGCCAAGCCTACATCCTCTGTGGCACTTATTAAAAGACGTCTGAATATAAAAGAGGGATCTTCTCCGCTTACCAACATTAAAGCCAAATAGTAGAGGGCTGCATCCGGGTCACTTCCTCTGATTGACTTGATAAAAGCACTGATTACATCGTAGTGGTAACTTCCCCCTTTGTCGTAGATAAGGGCCTTTTTCTGAATACTCTGCTCGGCACTTGCCAAACTGATTGTAATTGGAATATTTGGTTGGGAAGAGTAGTTAACTAGCGAAGTTTCCACCGCTAATTGTAAAGCGTTTAGTAAGATACGGGCATCACCGTTAGAAACATCCACCAAATGCTCCAATGCCCCTTTTTCAAATTCAATAATATAATTGCCATAACCGCGGATTTTATCATTTATTGCCTGATAAACTATCTTTTTTAACTGCTCATTCGTTAAACTAAAAAGTCTAAAAATCCTAGAGCGGGAAACCAATGCAGCATTAACCTCAAAAAAAGGATTTTCGGTTGTTGCCCCTATGAGGGTTAATGTCCCGTTTTCAACCCAAGGAAGAAGGGCATCCTGTTGGCTTTTATTCCACCTGTGAACCTCATCGACAAAAAGGATTGTCTTTTTATTGTGGTATTTAAGGCGTTCTTTAGCTTGTTCGATCTCATAACGGAGCTCTTTTACTCCCGATAAAACAGCCGAAAGAGTAGCGAAATGACTTTGGGTAGTATTAGCGATAACATGTGCCAAAGTTGTCTTGCCTGTCCCGGGAGGACCGTATAGGATAATAGAGCTTAAACGGTCATTCTCAATGGCTTTTCTTAAAAGGGTACCTTCCCCGATAATGTGCTCTTGCCCGATAAACTCATCTAAAGTTGTCGGTCTCATTCTGAAAGCTAATGGGCTCGATTCTAACTCTTTTTTTTGTTCAAATAAATCCATAATCTTAATAGGGAACAAACAAAGAGGACCAAGAGCTCTCACTAGCCGGTGCCAATGCTCTTAAAAGGGCCTCCTGTTCACTCATGTCTCTGATAAATTGACGCAACAGGCTGACGGTAACCGGATAGATAATATCACCGGTAATTTCCTTCGGATTTTCCTTTGCCCAAATAACACTCTCACTTTTTATATAAGTATTAAAAGTTTGCTCAACTCTTTTGTAGGCATTCAAGGCTTCATTCCCTTTTGCAAGTTGAAATTGTTCTCTTATCCACTTCTCAAACAGCGGTGAAGATTGAGAGGCAAAAAAACGGGTGACGGCATCTTCGGAGCCCTCTATTAAAATAAAAGGGTCACTGATAAAAAGGTTTGGAAGAATATTATTTTCGATATAGGCAGGTAAGTTAGCAGCAACTTCTTCGATAAAAATATTTATTGCCAAGTAGTAATTTTCAAGTTGCCGCTTTATGCCGGGAATCTCATCAAGATAGTTTAAAATAACAAGACTCTGTTCAGTTAACAGTTCCTGACTGAAAGCAGACCATTTCTGCTGTTGTGCTAAGAGGGAGGAGGCTGTTGCGCTGCTGGAACGAATCATCTCAATAAGAGCCAGTTTCCCGTTGACCACTTCAAGTTCGCTTTTTTCAACGGAATTAGTGGTTACACAACTAAAAACAGTGAGCAGGTAAACGACCGTAAAAACTACTGTAAGGATGTTTTTCCCCATTTGAAATTTACTATAGCATCTTTTGGCTTGTGGCAACAGAGCCAGCTGTGCTAAAGTGCCTGACGATGAAAAAAGAGGAACTGCTGGGTAAATCAATCAACTCTCAGATTTTACGTCTCTCTTTTCCTACGATGATAGGGCTTTTTTTACAGGCTCTCTATGATTTAGTCGATATGATCTGGATTGGTTTTATTGACCCGGCAGCGGTTGCCGCGGCAACTCTTTTTAATACCTTTTTTTGGATGATAGAGGTTCTTAATGAGATTGTGGGGACAAGCAGTGTCGCTCTTATAAGCCAGGGCTTTGGTGCCAATGATAAAGAGAAGACCCAATCGGCAATGGAACAAACTCTCCTTTTTAAATTCCTTTTGGCAATCATCGGAGCATTGTTACTGTTTTTTACACTCCCGTCTCTTTTTGACTTTTTCTCAAAAGACCCCAAAGTAAAAGAGTATGGTCTCAGTTACGGTTATATCAGGGTTTTTTTCATCCCCTTCTTTTTCTCCTCTTTCAGTGTAAACACAATTTTTAGATGTACCAATGATGCTAAAACTCCGATGAAACTGCTTATAATGAGCGCTGTTATAAACATGATTGCAGATCCCATATTAATGTTTGAAACAATTCCTATGACAAATATTAGGGGGTTTAACTTAGGAATCAAAGGCGCTGCCATAGCAACGGTATTTTCAATAACCCTCTCCTTTGTCTTGGGTTTTATACTCCTTCTAAAAAGGAAAAACGGACCGACGATAAGGGTGAAGAAGCTCTTTAAGTTTGACTGGAAAATCGATAAAAAACTCTTTTTAATCGGGCTTCCCTCCGGAATGAATGTGTTGCTTAGAAATTTTGCCAATATGATATTTTTGAAACTGGTAGCAGGCTTTGGAACAGAGGCCGTAGCAGTAGCCGGAATAGGCTTCAGGTTATACTCGTTTGTTTTAATGCCGATTTGGGGTTTAATGATGGGTAGCGGAATAGTGGTGGGCCATAATTTAGGGGCTAATTTGATAGAAAAAGCCAAATCGGCTGTTAAAATCACCACCATCGATGCTCTAATCGTAATCTCTTTATTGACAATCCCGATAATGGTTTTTCCTTCAGCTGTTCTTTCACTGTTTCTGGGAGGCAGAAGTGTCGGCTATTTAGGAATTTCACTGATGAGAATCGTCGGACCGGCTCTGTTGGTGGCAGCCTCCATGAGCGGAATAGGTTCAGCATTCACCGGCAGCGGACAAAACAGACCTCTTTTGGTAGCTTCTTTTATCGGACAATATTTAGTCTTGATTCCCTACTCTTTAATTATTACATTTCGTTTTAATCTACCGATTGGATACCTCTGGTTTGCCCTATTGTTGGGTGACATTGTTGAGTTTATTGTTATTTTTTCTATATTCAAAAACTCAAAGTGGTATGCAAAACGGGTGTGATTGACCTATAAGAGGGAAAAGTGGATAATTGTCTAAGTGTTAACGGGAGGTTAAAATGGATAATTTAAGAGCCCAAATGTTTACTGATATCAAACAGAGAGAACACAACATTCTTAGAAATGTTTATATCTGGATGACTGTTGGATTAGCTCTGACAGCCGTTGTGGCTTTGTCGGTGGCAAGCTCTCCGACTCTTTTATCGCTCTTTTTGCGCAATGGAACAACATTTCTCTTTGTAATAATTGCCCAGTTTGTCGTTGTGTTTTATCTTACGGCACGCCTTGATAAAATGAGTTCCAATAAGGCAATCATTGCCTTCGGAGCCTACTCTATTTTAACCGGGATTACCTTATCTACCCTGTTTTATGCCTATAGCGGTCTTGTGATATCCAGAGCCTTTTTCACTACAGCAGCTGTTTTTGGGGGAATGAGTTTTTACGGGTTAGTGACAAAAAGAGATTTGGATGGAATCGGCCACTATTTGATTATGGGGCTTTGGGGAATAATTATAGCCAGTGTCATTAACATTTTCTTAAAGAGCGAGCCGATTTATTATCTTCTCTCAATTGTCGGTGTCCTGATATTCTCTGCTCTTACAGCTTGGGACACTCAAAAAATCAAAAGGTTAAACGAAAGTTATGGTTCAGATATTGATGAAGAGACTTATATTAAACTCTCCATCATTGGAGCCTTAATGCTTTATTTGGATTTTATCAACATCTTTTTATATCTGATTAGACTATTTGGAAACAGAAATAAATAGAAAGAGGAGTTTCAGCAATGGCAGATGTCTTGGAAGTACTGCAAAAAAGAGTTACCGTCAGAAAGTATCTGGATGAACAACTAAAAAAAGAGGAAATTGAGGCTATTGTTAAAGCGGGCCTTGGGGCAGCCAATGCCATGAA
>JBAYOE010000115.1:0-5228 GCA_041678405.1 Sphaerochaetaceae bacterium
AATACGGAGTTACGACAAACCAGCTAATCGGTGCTTACAAAAGAGCTCAGCAGTTGGGAGCCAAGCGGTTTGCGCTCCATACGATGGTTGCCTCAAATGAGTTGGATGCCTCTTATATCGTTGAAACTGCTAGGATGCTGTTTACCCAAGCCTTGAGGATTTACAACGAATTGGGAATCAAACTGGAATTTGTTAACATGGGGGGAGGCATCGGAATTCCCTACAAACCAGACCAAAGTAAAATTGACTTAAAAAAGTTGGGCTCGCAAATAAAAGAGCTGTACGATTTGATGATTAAAAACAGCCCGCTTGGGTCTTTAAATATTGTATTTGAGTGTGGAAGAATGATAACAGGACCCTATGGATATCTGGTCTCAAAAGTTCTCCATGTAACAGAGAAATACAAAAAATTTGTCGGTCTTGATGCCTCAATGGCAAATTTAATGCGACCGGCACTTTATGGAGCGTACCACCACATAACAGTGCTGGCAAAAGGCGACTCTAAGGAGAAGTCTGTTTACGATGTTACCGGTTCCCTTTGTGAAAATAACGACAAGTTTGCAATCGACCGCGAGTTACCTAAAATCGATGTCGGTGATATTATAGTGATACACGATACTGGGGCACACGGTCATGCCATGGGGTTTAACTACAACGGAAAGCTGCGCAGCGCCGAGTATCTTTTGACTGAAGATGGTTCTTTAAAAATGATAAGGAGAGCCGAGACTGTCGACGACTATTTTGCAACTTTAAGATTTTAGGGAAGCCGATGAAACACAATTTTGATTTAAGAGTTTATTACAGCGATACCGATGCCGGAGGGATTGTTTACCACGCCCGGTATCTCGATTTTGCCGAGCATGCAAGAACTGAACTTTTCAGAGAACTTGCCCAACAAAAGACCTCTTTACATGCTTTGATGAAAGAGCTAAGAATCGGATTTGTTGTTAAAGAGATAAGCGTAGATTATATCAACCCCTCATACCTTGATGATAAACTCACCGTTGTTACCACCATAAAAAATCTTAAGCGTTTCAGTCTTACGTTTTTACAGGAAATTTTTCGGGACAATCAGCAAATAGCAACGTTGGTTGTAAAAGTTGCTTCGGTTAATTTGGACAGCGGGAAGTTGTTACCGCTTCAAAGCTGGTTTGTTGAAGCGGTAGAGAAATTCATCAATTAAAAGTAATCTCAACCTCTGTTACCACCAAAACACTCGCCGAGCCTAGTGAGCCAACCTTTCCGTTTGAAATTATAAGATCATAGCGGTATGTTCCCCCTTTAAGGCTCTCTATGGTGCAAGAGGGGCTGTTGGAGTTCTCTAAAGGGGTACCTTCACAGTACCATTGGAAATTTAAGTCATCGATGTCCCATGGTGAATTTTCATCTAAAGTAAATGTTAAAGTTGCCTCCTTACCCACCTCTGTCGGTAACGCTTCTATGGTGATGCTCCCCTCAATTGGAGTGCCGGTGTTGTCGGTAACGGCAATGATAGACTCGCTAGCCAATTGTCCGATGACCAATTCTCTTGAACCTATAGAGATCTCCCCGTCGATAATTCTAACTGATTCGACCAAAGCAGAAATCACTTTATCGTCACAGATTAACGAGACTTCAAGGATATAGGAACCACTGGGGATTTTGGTAAAAGTGGCAGAACTGCTCTGTTGGTTTTCAGTTATCGCTTTTGTTGCGGAGTCAACGATAGCAAAAGAGGACTCCTTTAAGACATAGTTAACAAAACACTCCCCATATATTTGCTCTTTGTTAAAACTAACCTCAAATTCAAGCGTTCCTTGACCGACCAAAGTATCTAAAGTGATGGTTAAACTGTTGGTCTCTTTTTTAATCACAGTTGCCAAAACCCCCTTGGAGAGAGCTTTGTTGTTGGCATTAAATGAGGTAACTTCAAAACTCCATTTGCCGATTGGAAGTGATTCCAAAGTGCAACTGTCGGTAGTCACTGTTTTGTTAAATGAAGCTTCCAAAGGGCCCTCACCTTTAAATACATAGTATTGAATGTCTAAATACTCACCATCTGAAGGGGTGATGGTTCGACTTTCCAATCCCTTTGGGGAATCAAAACTTACAACTATTTTTTTGGTTAAAGAGGTTGGACTGTCATCGCAAGCGAAAAATATTAATAAAATTAACGAAAAGATTAAAAGATGCCTAGTTTTACCCATATTCATAGCTCCTTTTTAGAGAAGAGATGGGTAAAATCTTGTTTCTGCTTCAGATGCCTTTAACTAAATGTTCAATAAATATTTTTAATCCCAATAATATCAGAATAGTACCACCGACCATTTCCATCCAATCTCCCAAAAGGGGGCCGGTTTTTTTACCTAATAAGACCCCCGCAGCAGAAAAGAGAAAGGTAGTTATTCCTATTACAACAATTGCATAGAAGATATCTAATCGCAGCATCCCAAATGTAATTCCCACCGCTAAAGCATCAATGCTGGTAGCGACTGCCATTGTCAATAAAGAGCGCAACGGCAGTTTTCCTTTGCATTTGAGGGGGCAACTAAAACCGTTTGCCTTTGCAGTTTTTGCCACTTTAAAGTCTTTATACCCCTCATAAAGCATTCTTATTCCAACACCCGAGAGAAGCAAAAGGGCAATCCAGTGGTCCCAATTACAGATGAGCCTATAAAAAGAGGCTCCTAATACCCATCCAAAGAGGGGCATAAAAGCCTGAAATAAACCAAAAGTCCCCCCGATAACCAAGGGGTACTTTGGTGATTTTATTTCAAGGCATGCACCTTGGGTTATTGCAACGGCAAAAGCATCCATCGACAGACCGATGGCAATTGTCAGAACCGTCAGTAGCTCCAGAAGACTCATAAAAAGCAATCTTAGAGAAAAAAGGGGGTATCGGCAAGTCCTCAGCCTTTACCAATAAGTGTTTTAACGGTTTCAGTGAAAGCCTCTTGCTCTTTAATTACATCAACTTTGGTTTTTTCTAAAACTTTATCCCGAAAAGATGTTTCTAGCTTTTTAATCTCACCTATAATCTCTTTTTGGGCTTCTTTTGGGGCACCCATTATTTGGCGGTGATTTGCAATCTGTTTTTTAGCAAACTCATAGCTGAAATTAATATCGTTGAATCCGGAGTCGGAAAAATCGTCTTTTTCTATCTCAAAGGGGTAAAAAGGGCTGAAAATAGGAAAAGGAGAGCCGGTCAACCAAATAACGCTCTTTCCGTTGAGATACTCGACAATCATTGAGTTGGTTGTTTTACTTTTGACTAAAAAGTCGCTGTCGATACAAATTGAACGCATTGAGCGATCAAAATTTAGGTTATTAGCTTTGTTGTATCTTAAAGCAGAACTAACAGTTTCCCAACTGCCACCTCCTTCTTGCAGTAAAGAAGAACTCAGGTTTTGTCTGTAATCTCCCTGGGTAAAGAGAAGGTGCAATTTACTCTCTACACTCCTTTTAAAGTCGACTCTCTTTTTTAAAGAGTCTTGGTCTCCCATATCATAGTCTGTTGTTATTGAGTAGCTGTTTGAGATTGTCTGCATAAGGTCGATTTTCTTGGCAACCCATCTGTTTTTATGACTCTCTATAAGATAGCTCTCTTTTGAATCTGTTATTAAAAATGAGTTGTTGTAACGCAATGTTCCCTTGTAACTGCCGTTGCCCCCCTGACCATAATTTTCGATAAATTCAGAGATGAAAATGAGGGCACTTTTGGCATCGGAGCAGTTGTGCAAGGCCAATCTGAGGATGTCCATCCCTAAAATTCCCTCTTTGTTTGTTCCCGCGAGGGAAAAAACAGCTTCGTTACCGATTGCCAACCCTTTCTCATTTACCCCCATTTCACACCCATACATCCATGAAGGGCGACTGATAAGGGCACTGTAACTGTTTTTAAAACCTTTGGAATATTTTTGAAGTAAAGGGTAGCGTATCTGTTCATACTCCTTCTGATAATCAATATGGGTTTTCTCCCGCAATCCTTCAAAAGGTTCAACATATTGAATCAATTGAATCTCATGGGGATGACGGTCACTGTTTTTTCCAAAAATAAAAAAAGACTCTTTGTCATTTCTTATAACCATGGTATCACACATACTAAAACCTCTTTTGATAGGTGTGGCAGTAGGGCAGTTGTCCCCTTAACCTATAATAATCTTGATGATAATCTTCGGCCGGCCAAAATTGGGAAGCCGCTCTGACTGTTGTGGCTATCTTTAACCCTTTTTGCTCCAATATAGAGATAAGCTTTAAAGCTGTTTCCCACTCATGGCGGTTTCTATAAAAGATTGCCGAAAGATATTGAGAGCCGATATCGGGACCTTGGCCGTTTGTTTGAGTCGGGTCATGAATCTCAAGAAAGTATTTTGTTAAATCCTCATAACTTATTTTTAGCGGATTATAAGAGACTTCCACTACCTCTAAATGACCTGTTTTACCACTTAAAACATCCCGGTAAGTTGGCTTATCCATTGTTCCTCCGCTGTAGCCGCTAACAGCCGAATATACTCCGTCAAGTTTTTCAAAAAGGTATTCAACTCCCCAAAAACAACCCCCCGCATAGACGGCTTTGGCTACTGGTTCCTCAGCAAGGAAAACCAATGAAGTTGAGTTGACACAGTGGCGGGTATCTTTAGATGTAAATCCCTCTCCGAGGAAAATATGACCCAAATGACCTAGGCAGGTTGAACAAATTATCTCCGTACGCAGACCGTCTTTATCGGGAACTCGGGTTACGGCAAAAGGAATCTCTTCATCAAAACTGGGCCATCCGCAAAATCCCTCAAATTTGTTTTCTGAAAAGTAGAGGGGACTGTTACACTGTCTGCAGTAGTAGGTTCCCCACTCAAAATTATCGTAATATTGACCGCTGAAAGCCCGTTCGGTTCCCTTGTTTAATATAATATGTTGCTCTAACACATTTAACTTTGCTAAAAATTTAGAATCCAACTGTTGAAACGGAAATCTCTCTTTTAACATACTCGTTATCCCTATATCTGCAGAAAATGCAGTAAATGTGACTGTTAATAGCAGAATAGCTACAACTCCTTTTTTGAAATGCATAGAATATCTCCCTGACTTAACTATACTTAGCTCTAACTGATGGGGCAACATACAATTTACAGTTTTTGTTAATGCAAATTAAGGATAATTCGGTTACTATAAAAGTATGAAAAATGGATTAACACCTCAGGGAGTATATGTTTCACTTGTGACCCCTTTTAGAGATAATGAAGTTGCCTATG
>JBAYOE010000116.1:0-5213 GCA_041678405.1 Sphaerochaetaceae bacterium
CCCCTTACTACGGTAAGAGTAGTAGTGTCGTTGAAGCTCCTTCCCTAAAGAGCTCTTTAGCAAAACAGCTATCGTTGGAAGGCCCTCTTTTAATAACAAATGAACAGAGAACTTTGGAAGCTATCTCTTCAAACATCTATCCTGTTACTCCCGGGGACAGCTTATTACTCAGCTATTTGGAAGGAAAAAACAACCTTAGCTTAAAATTGCAGGTTGACGGAAATTATAAAGTTGTTGTTCCCTCTTTTGGAACAGTCGAAGGCAGAAATAAGAGCTTTAACCAGTTTGCTGATGAAATAGAGAAGCTGGTACTAAATTACAATCCCTACAGCCAACCCAAAGTCACACTTATATCGACCGGTTCTTTCAGAGTGACTGTTACTGGGGAGGTTGATTCTACCAAAGAGCTGAGTGCTTGGGGTTTAAGCAGGCTCTCTTCGGTTGTCTCGGGAGCCACGGAAAACGGTTCAACCCGAAATGTGAAAGTTATCTCGGCTGACGGAACGAGCCAAACATACGATCTCTATGCAGCCTTGAAAGAGGGTTCTCTGGATCAGAACCCCCTCTTAAAAGCCGGTGATATCGTTGTAATTAAAAAAGCAGACAAGCTGATCAGTTTGGGAGGGGAGATTAGCAGAGTCGGAGTTTACCAACCCCTTGCCCAGGAGAGTTTAGCAACGGTAATCGAAAGATACGGCAAAGGGATTCTTCCCAGCGGCGACTCGAATTCGATTCTCATTAGACGCTACAGTGAGGACTCTTCACAGAATATAGATGTAATCAAAGTTGAACCAAATCAGAGAGATAATTTTATCCTGAAGCATATGGATACAATTTTTGTTAATCAGAAGAGCCCACTGTCAAGAGCTGTAACGATTGAGGGCGCGGTAAATATTGCCAGCGGTGAAAAAAGCAGCTCCTTAAGTTCTTCGGCAATACTCTACTACCAATTTTTCCCCGGAGAGAGTGTTTTGCAGATGTTACAAAATATCTCAAATCGATTCTCGGCAGTCAGCGATTTGGCTTCCACTTACCTAATTAGAGAGAATCAACTGATTCCGATTGATGTCCAGGCAATTTTAGTCGGCAAACAAGAAGAGGGAGCTTCCGTAGTCTTAAAAGAGGGCGATCGGTTTGTGGTTCCTTTTAATCAACTTTTTGTCAATGTAACCGGTGCGGTATTACGGCCCGGAACATTTCCTTACGTTCCCGATAAAAAAGCTTCCTATTACATAAATTTAGCCGGGGGTTTTGATCCCGCAAAGAATAAAAAAGATACTTTTTCGATTGTCGATAAGTACGGAAACAAACTCAAAGAGGATGAGAGTATTCCACCCGAGGCTTTGATATCTGCAAAGCTTAATACTTTTACCGCGGTCAATGCCCTCAATTTAGCAACAACAGTAACTATTGTAGGACTTGTGGCTACAATTTTAACCATAATTTTGGATCTGGGTAAAATTACTAATCTATAAGGTCCTCACAAAGGAGAACTATTTTGGACAGTAGCAATTCTTACCAAAACACTGAATTAACAGAAGAAATATACCGTGATGGAATGAGTATCGGTGAATTGCTTCAGGTTCTTAAAAACCGTTTTTGGTGGATTGTTCTCACATTTGTTGTCATTGTGGGATTGGCTTTTGGTTATCTGAGTTACATAACTCCGCTTTACGAGTCAGAAGTTACAATTCTTGTGGAATCGCTTCAAAAGGGGAGTGATTTTGAGAGTCTGATTCTGGGTCAAAGCGGGGCAAAAATTGCTACTGAGATTGAGCTCATTCTCAGTAGAAACAATATTGAGTCGGCTCTGAGTAAATTAGATTTAAGCAGTTACCATACTGCAGACGGACAACCTTATACCGAAAATGGTGCTTTGGGAAACGTTAAAGCCAAGGCCAATGTTTCAACGGTTAAAGATACCAATATTGTCCGAATTAAAGTTACCGACCAAGATTATTTTTTTGCAAGGGACTTTGCGAATGCGTTGGCCGAAAGCTACAACGAGTTGCTTGGCTCTATTGCCCGCAACAACAAAACGGTTCAGAAAGAGTTTATTCAGTCTCAGTTGCCCCAGTATGAGAGACAGTTACAGGAATCGGCATTGGCTTTGGGACAATTCAGAGAGGAGAGTAATATCATCCAGCTCTCCGATAAGAGCAAACTCCTCTCTTCAAAAATTGCCTATTTTCAACTAAGAATAGAGCCTCTTAACTTGCAACTGAAAGAAGCCGATTTTATTATTGAAAATTACCAAAAAGAGCTTAATAGCACTTTATTTTCCTTTATCTCTTACGATGAGTTAATAGTAAAACCAAAAATAGTTAAGCTAACAGAAACTCTCAGAGAACGGAGTCGGGAGCAGATTCTTTATGAATCGATCCAAGAGGGGATTAATGATAACAGCGATCGAATGTTTGTTTTACAAAGTGAAATCAATCAGACCTCAATGGCTCTGTTGGACGAAACAGTTAATGCTGTAGTCAGCATTGGCAGTTTGACTGACCCCTTAATTCTCTATGCGGCTAATCAGCTGGCAAAGGCTTATCACCAAAAGATGTTGACAACAAGCACAATTGAAACTCTTCTTTCAATTGAAGCTTCCTATACTTTAGAGCTGGCTAAGCTGCCGCCCTTAGAACGTCAACTATTGGAATTGGAGAGGGATGTTCAAGTTTATGAGACTCTCAGGATGAGGCTTATGGAGTTGTTAGAGGAGGTTAAGATAGCGGAAGCTGCTGTCGGTGGAACGGTAACGATAGTGGATCCGGCTGTTATAACTTACCGCAATGACGGCTCCCCCAATCCAGTGAGCCCCAATAAAAAGTTAATTTTAGCGGTAGCACTGCTACTGGGAATTGCCTTGGGAGTTCTCTTGGCCTTAGTTATAGAAGTTTTGGATTCTACCATCAAAGAAGAGAATGTCCTGCGGCGTATTGTCGGATCCGATAAAGCCATTTTGGGATGGGTTCCTTTAATGAAGTATAATCAAAAGATTCCTATCGCCTCTTTGGTTGTATATAACGAACCGCTCTCTTTTGAATCTGAAAGGTACAAACTGATAGCCAACAACATCTCTTTTGGTGCTTTGAAAAACAGAGGTAAAATCGTTGGGGTAACCAGTGCTTCCATAGGAGAGGGAAAGTCGACTGTAGTTGCCAATGTGGCTACAAGTTTAGCTATGAATGGGCATAAAGTCTTAATTATTGAAGGGGATTTGCGACTGCCCCAATTGGAGAGCTTTTTCAATCTTCAGGTCAGTAAAAAAGGACTTGTTGATTCAGTCTTAAAAGAAGTAGGAGTCGAAGAGGTATTACTGCAGCCGCTAAAAGAGGTTCCGCTATTACACCTTTTGGGGCCGGGTAGGATTCCCCCTTTACCTTCGGCTATTTTTAGCAGTCCTAATTATATTGAAGTTTTAGACCATTTGAATACCATTTATGAGTATATATTCATCGATACTCCGCCTCTCATATTTGCCAGCGAATTGATGACGATTGCTCAACACATTGATGGGATTGTAATAAACGTAAGGGCTGGAATTACCACAAAGCAGTCGCTGAGAGAGCTTTTAGATAACTTGGAGTTGGCAAAAATTCCGATTTTTGGAATAGTTTTTAACGGGGTCATTGAATCCAAAATGGGAGGCTATTATTCGGGTGGTCGCTACTATGCCTATCGGGGTTATGATTATGCAAAAAAATACTACGGTAATAAGAATAAAAATAATAAGAAAAAGAGCCACACCTCTTCAGTACGGGGCAGTTATCGCAAGGCTTTTACCAAAGACCTGCGCATAAGGGACAAAAGAAGGGAAAGAGGTTCCCAAAAAGCAATCAGACCGTTTGTCGATCTTTCGGATCCGTTTAAAAATGAGAAAACTGTCTCAAAAATTGATATTGATGAAAAAGATACCTTAAAAGCAATTGAATCGGATAAAAGAGCAAGAGGAAAAGTGGTTGACAAAGATTTATCTTAGTGGTAGTTTCAGATTCGTCGTTACGGGGGGTTAGCTCAGCGGGAGAGCTCCTGCCTTACAAGCAGGCTGTCGTGGGTTCAAATCCCTCACCCCCCAAAAATCAAGGGTGCCCACAAGGCACTCTTTTTTATTTCTCCAAAGTTGAGGTTACTGTAATGGACAACTTTTTAATTAGGTTAGAAAAAATCCTCTATGAAATTGAAGAGGCAAAATCAAAAGCAAACAGAAAAGATCATATTAAACTAATGGCCATAACAAAGACTCATCCCAAAGAGGTCATAGAAAAAGCTTATGATGCAGGTCAGTTTCTTTTTGGAGAAAACAGGGTTCAAGAAATTGAAGAGAAATTTCCCCTCTCTAAAAGTGGGTACCAATTACACATGGTTGGTCATCTTCAATCCAATAAGGTTAAAAAAATAATTGCACTTGTTGATTCGATTGACTCTATCGATTCTGTTAAAGTTTTAAAACTGATTAACAGAGAGGCCCTTCAAAACGATTTGGTAATGCCTGTTTTATTCCAGTATAAAATATCTGATGAGGCACTTAAAGGTGGATTTACCACAGAAATAGAGTATTATAAGGCATTGGAGATTGCCTCTGATTTAAAAGGAGTGTCGGTTAAGGGAGTGATGGGAATTGCACCTTTTAGCAGTAACGAAAAAATAGTCAGAAACTCATTTTCTATTTTAAGGGAGTTGAGAGACCAGAGCAAAATAAGATTTCCCAATCTCGATTTTCAAACTCTGTCGATGGGGATGAGTCTAGATTTTAAATGGGCAATAGAGGAGGGCTCTACTTTGGTAAGAATCGGTTCCTCCTTGTTTGGAGAGCGAGAAAAATAGTGCAAAAAGGTATTATTATAATTGTCCTTTTAATATTTAGCTCTCAGTTAATTTTTGCATATGAGCCTTATAAAATTGATGAATTTCCTCAGTGGAGTGTAAAATTAAGGAGGGCAGAAACAATTGCTTTTGGTTCATTGCCGATTACGGTTGCATTTGTGGGTCTAGGTTACTCAGCAGCCCGCTCTTTTGGTGCCCCTCCGTTTTACAACGACCCTCTGAAAGATTCTTTAGCCGTAATTGGAATTGCCTCAATATTTGCTTTGGGTATAGCCTTAGCCGATTTTATTATCAACGAGGTGCGCAATTGAAGAAGAGCTGGCAGGCTGTTGTAGATATCTTGGATGAGGGCAAACGGATTGATTCTTTTGTTTCTTTAAGATGTCCCA
>JBAYOE010000117.1:0-5205 GCA_041678405.1 Sphaerochaetaceae bacterium
ATCTTTACAGTTTATGCCATCAGCGGTCTGTTATCGGCACTCGGTGGGATTATTCTCACTGCCCGTACAACAGCCGGCTTACCTCAGGCAGGACAAGCTTACGAGCTCGATGCCATTGCTGCAGTTGTCATAGGAGGGACACGTTTATCAGGAGGACAGGGAGCTCTGTCTGGAACGATTATTGGAGCCCTTTTAATTGGAGTAATCAACAATGGGTTGGATCTTTTAGGAGTTTCTTCCTATTTCCAACAGGTTATTAAAGGGTTAATCATAATCGGCGCAGTTCTTTTAGATTCACTGCGCAAAAAAGAGTGAAAAGGGTGCTTTGCACCTTAAGATAGTGTTCAAGGAGGAACAGAGATATGAAAAGGACGGTATTGATTTTATTGGTTGTCCTAATTTGCGGAACGTTGCTGTTTGGCGCAGGAGGCAAAGAGGCAGCAGCAAAGAAAGTGTATAATATCGGAGCTGCTCCCTATGGGTTGCAAGCCGAATATATGCGCCTATGGACAACTGCTTTGGAAAGACACCCTGATGTTGTATCCGGGTTGGTTAAGCTGACAGTTTTTGACGGTAAATATGACGCTTCTGTACAGCAGTCTCAATTTGAGACTATGGCCACACAAGGCTATGACGGTGCCCTTTTTGTCCCGATTGATATCGAGGCAGGAGCAGCCGCTGTTGCGACAGCCAAAGCTGCTGGTATGCCAGTTGTCGGCTCAAATACCCGTGTAAACAGTGACGATTTACTCTCTTATGTTGGCTCTGATGATGTGTTGGCAGGGTATATGGAAGCTATCAGTGTTATTGAGGCAATCGGCGGAAAAGGAAATGTAGTAATTATTGAAGGCCCTATCGGACAATCGGCACAGATTGAACGGTTAGAAGGGAACAAAAAAGCACTTGCCGAATATCCAGCAGTCAAGGTAATTGCCCAGAGAACCGCCAATTGGTCTCGTGCTGAAGCCTTGAGTCTGATGGAAAACTGGCTGAATGCTTACCCTGGCCAAATCGACGGAGTTATCGGGCAAAACGATGAGATGGCTCTTGGAGCTATTCAGGCTATAGAACAAGCCGGCTTAAATGTCAAAAACTTTGGTATGGCTGGTATTGACGGTGTTACTGATGCTATGTTGGCAGTTAAAGAGGACAAGATGGTCAGTATCCTCCAAGATGCAACAGCTCAAGCTCAAGGAGCACTGGATGTTCTCTTAGCTGAACTTATCGGTCCTTCATTTGTTCCAAAGGCTGATGTTTGGAACCATCTCGACTTTAACGGTGGAAAAGAGAAAATCTACAATGTACCATGGGTACCCATTACATTAGACAATGTTGATGCCCTTTTAGCCGAAAGAGGTGTATTGACTCAAAGGTAAAAATAGAAAGTACAATTGGGCATCGATGCTTTATCGGTGCCCAATTATGTTTCGAGTATTTATAACCAACGGAGGATAAAATGGAGTATAAGGAGTTTGATAAAAATTTTTCACTGACGGGGAAAATTGCCATGGTAACCGGTGCTGCCCAAGGAATCGGTAAAGCAATAGCTCTTTTGTTTGCCGAAAAAGGGGCCGATATAATTCTTGTTGATCTAAAAGAGAGTAAAGAGAGTGCAAAAGCAGTGGAGAGTTTTGGTAAAAAAGCCTTATCTATAGAAGCCGACTTAACCAAAACTGAAGAAGTGAACAGAGTTGTGCAAACAGCTATTAAAGAGTTTGGCCGAATCGATATCCTCTCCAATAATGCGGGAGTTGTTTTTTTGGATGATGCGGAGAATATAAGCGAAGAGTACTGGGATAAAACGATTGCCGTTAATTTAAAGGCAGTCTTCATGTTGTCACAGGCCGTCGGAAAAGAGATGATAGCAAGGGGAGGCGGAAAGATTGTCAACATGGCCAGTCAAGCCTCTGTAATAGCTTTGGATAATCATGTAGCCTATTGCGCCAGTAAAGCAGCTGTTGTTGCAGTCACAAAAAATTTGGCTATTGAATGGGGTCAATTTAACATAAACGTTAATGCGATCAGTCCTACAGTGGTTTTAACCGAATTGGGGAAAAAGGCCTGGGCCGGACAAGTCGGTGAAGATATGAAAAAGTTGATTCCGGCAGGCCGTTTTGGCGTCCCTGAAGAGATTGCCGCAGTAGCGTTGTTTTTAGTCAGTGATGCAGCAGCGCTAATTACCGGTGAAAATCTGATTATTGACGGCGGCTACTCTATAAAATAGCAACAGGGGAAATAACGATGCAAAGAATTATAAACAATCCGGATTATGTAGTGGAAGAATACCTTGAGGGATTTGTAAAAGCCCACAGCGATATTCTTGTCGGTACAAACAACCCGCGTGTCTTGAAGTACAAAGAAGCACCAGTAAAGGGAAAAGTAGGTATAGTAACCGGCGGTGGCAGCGGCCACAAACCAGCCTTTAGTGGCTATGTCGGTAAAAACCTTGTAGACAGTGTAGCAGTCGGTGAAGTCTTTAGTTCACCCACGGCAAAAGCTTTCTACGATGCCATAAAAGCTGCAGACGGAGGCAAAGGAGTTGCTATTCTTTACGGCAACTATGCCGGAGACAATATGAATGTCAGTCTAGCAATGGAAGATGCCTTAGACGATGGAATTGAGGTAAAGAGAGTAGTCGCTAACGATGATGTACCCAGTGCCCCCTTAACCGAAAGAGAGAAAAGAAGGGGAGTTGCCGGTGAGATTCTTATGTGGAAAGTTGGAGGGGCTAAAGCTGCTTTGGGGGCAAATCTCGATGAGGTAATAGCTTCTGCCCAAAAAGCCATTGACAATACTCGCAGCGTAGGTATCGGACTTTCAGCCTGCACTATCCCCGCTGTAGGGAAACCTAATTTCACTATTGAAGAGGGGATGATGGAATTTGGAATAGGACACCACGGAGAACCGGGAATTAAAGTACAAAAAATCGTCAGTGCCGATGAGATGGCAAAAATGGCTCTCGATACCCTGTTACCGGATCTTCCTTTTAACAAAGGGGATGAGACAGTAGTTTTAGTCAGCGGTTTAGGGGCAACTCCGGTAATGGAACTATACATATTCTACAGGGCTGTAGAGAAAATATTAAAAGAGCAATCAATCACTGTTTATAAACCATATGTCGGAAATTATTTCACGAGTCTGGAAATGATGGGAGTAACTTTGACGGTTATGAAGCTTGATGAAGAACTAAAAGAGTTAATCGATTTGCAAGCCTACTCAATGGGTTTTAAGCAGTTTTAGTTGGAGAAAAGTATGTCTAAAGGATTTAAAGAATCAGAAGCTCAAATAATAGTTGAAAAATTAGTTGAGATGATCCATCAAAATCGTAGTTATCTCAGTGAGATAGACGGCCTTATCGGCGACGGTGATCATGGTATCAATATGGATAAGGGTTTTACGATAGCGGCTAAGCGCCTAGAGGGGCAACAACTTGGTCTCAGTGGGTCTTTAAGAGTGCTTGGTGATGTTTTAATAGAGGAAATTGGTGGCTCAATGGGACCGTTGTACGGGACATTCTTTAAAAGGATGGCTCGCCTTTCAAAAGACAAAGAGATTATTGACAGCTTTACATTTCAACAAATGCTTGAATCGGCTGTCGATGGTCTTGATCAAATCGGTAATGCCAAAGTTGGTGATAAAACTCTCATGGATAGCCTCATCCCGGCTCTGGAAGCTTTGCAAAAAGCAAACAGAGAAAACAAAGAGTTTGCTACAGCGCTAAACGAAATGGAGGAAGCTGCAAAGGAAGGTTGGGAGAGTACCAAAGACCTGGTTGCCAAAGTCGGTAGAGCCAGTAGGCTGGGAGAGCGTTCTAGAGGTGTTTTAGATGCAGGTGCCACTAGCTGCTATTTAATTTTGAAGACATTCAGTGAAGAGATAAAAAAATTACTTTAAGATTGGTAAAATAGAGACGGCTGTTAAGTGAAACAGCCGTTGTTTATCATTAGGAAAGTTTAAGCCTCGCCGGATTCTAGTTTTTCAATATACATATAAAGGCGATAAATGAAGCATTGAGCCCATTCGATATAGAGGGTATTCTCATACTCCATTAAACGGCTTCCAGAAGAGATTTCACGGTCAAAACGGGCACGCAGCATTTGTTCAAATTCGTTTGGAACAACACATTTGCCTTCTCTCTTTGGAATTTTCTCTTCATTGATTTTAATCGTTGGTCGCATAGCTTTCTCCTACTATATCTTATTTTTTTAATAATTTGACTTTAACAACTTCTCATAAGCACTTCTCATTTTAGCTTCGGCGGCTTCAGCAGCTTCATTAACGGAGAATTCTTTAGCCAACACCTCAGCAGCAGGTATGAAGCTCTTCTCTATGTTTTCGTAAGAAATTGAACATAAAACCCAAACCCCGTCATCTTTGTCGATCCACATGGCTTCGGTAATTACTCCCGTCAATGTAGCCTCGGCAACTTGTTTGCTGATTACTTCCATTGCATCTAGGGCCTGTCTGTCATCACCGCTGCCAGCATCACTTATGTAGGTGACTATTACCTGTTTAACGTTCTCATTAATGTAAGCTGCAATATTATTTTTAGCTTCAGCAGTAGCTCGCTTTAAAGAGTTATTAAAATCTGCCATCTTACCATAACCGCTGGCAAAATACTTCTCATTTGTCGAAACGTTTTTAAATACCCACTCAGGCTGGGCAATGCCGTCTCTTCCAAGAGGTGTAACAACTTTAGGGCTCTTTTCAGAAATAGTAGCACAACCTATTAAAACAAAAATTAATCCGATAACAACCAATAAAGAAAGCTTTTTCATGGAGCATCCTCCGTATTTTAAGGATAGTTTAATTATAGAACACGAAAAAGGTTATAGCAACGGATATTGGCATCCCATTTTAAGAATAAAGGTTTTATGTTAAGTTAATAGAGGAGCCTCTTTTGTTGTTTTCAATATCAAAAAGGAGTATTTGATGATAGAAGTAAAAGGATTTTATACCACAGCAAAAATATTCTCAGACAATGTGGATTCTAAAGCGATTGAGCAAATAAAGAATCTATGTGACCAAGAGTTTGTTAAAGGGAACAAGATTAGAGTGATGAGTGATGTCCATGTAGGAGTAGGATGTACTATCGGAACAACGATGACAATCAAAGATAAAGTCGTTCCTAATCTTGTAGGTGTCGATATCGGCTGCGGCCTTGAAGTTGTAAAGCTTAAAGAAAAAGAGATAGATTTTCAAAGC
>JBAYOE010000118.1:0-5171 GCA_041678405.1 Sphaerochaetaceae bacterium
ACTTAACAACATGCGCAAAACAACCGCTGAAAGAAGTCATGAGAGCTAAAAGGGGGCGCGGGAAACGGACGTGAAAAAAATGACAGCAGCCCAACTTAGATTTTTAGAATTACTAGAACAAGAGTGTGATAATCGGCGTATCGAAGTGCCTGAAGAAATTAGAGATCAGATCCGATCCGCTCAATATTTAAGCAGGGAAGAAGCTAGCGAACTGATAGACGCTTTAAAATTCGAGCTGGGATGGACAGAGTAAGCTGCAGGCAGTTTCTTTCTGAAACTATTCCTTCTTCTAAAATCAATTCTAAGGCGTCTAGCATCGCGTCTATGCGGTTTTAAGCAGGCGGGACATATAAAGGTGTTAACAAGAATGCTAAAACAAATAAAACTACTAGTTTTAATGAAAATGAAAGGTAGAGTATAATAAAAACGAAGACAGAAAGGGGTCGAAAAATGATCGAGGTGGTAAAAGAGTTTACTTTCGACGCGGCTCACAAGCTACCTAATCATCCGGGGAAATGCAGACAAATTCATGGGCATACATACAGATTACAGGTAGGTTTCAAAGGACCCGTCAATTTTGAAACAGGTATGGTTGTTGATTTTGCTGATATCAAGAAAGTAATAAGAAAATCAATTGTTGACAAGCTAGACCATGTTTTATTGAATGAAATATCTTATGATCTATTTCCAAATCACACCCCTACCGCAGAAAATATGGTTGAATGGATGGTGCAGGTAATCCAATCAGCAAGCACGCCAGACGCGGCAAAACTATCTTTTATTCGGCTGTATGAAACCCCGACAAGTTATGCAGAGTGGAGAAATGAATAATAAGAAGAAAGTAAAATATGGGGCGCTCAGAGGTAATTTAAAGGCAAGAGGTATAAAGGGATGCTCTACTCTTCTAAAACCGAATGTAAGCAATGCTAGCCGCCTTAGAATTGGTTTTAGGCAGTAAGAAAGAATGAAATAAACCGACTCAGGAGCGAAGGAAGGAAGCGCAATGTTAAAAATCAATAGCATCTTTGAATCCATTTCCGGTGAGGCCGGGGGATTTCCACAAGGAACCTGGACAACCTTTATTAGACTTCAGGGGTGTAATTTGCGGTGTCATTGGTGCGACACTCCTCAAGCTCAAAATGCAAAAGAGCCATGTCCTGAAATGAATATTCCAAACATTCTAATGAAAATGGTTCAGATTGGCGGTGGTAGAAATAAGCATGTTTTAATTACCGGAGGAGAGCCTTTGTTGCAAAGTGAAACCGTGTATTTGATTGAAACGTTATTGGCATTCAAATTTATTGTTCAAGTTGAGACAAATGGCAGCATCCCCCTTCCTGAAATTCCCATGGTTAATTGGGTGGTGGATCGGAAAGGCATGTCGTCTGGAGTTGCTGAAAAAATGATTGCACTTAGTTCTTTTGCTAAACAAATTCAGCGAGTTAAAGCAATCGGCAGCAGGGTCTATATTAAATGGGTGGTGTCAGATGATGAGGATGTTGATTTTATGATTCAAGAGGCGAAGGAATTAATCTATTTAGGGACAACCACCCCTTTCATTATTAGCCCTGTAGATGCGGATGGAAGTAAAATTAGTAGTATTGTTAAAAAGATTAAGGAAAAGAACCGTTCGCTCCTAGAGAACATTACTTTTTCAGTTCAGCTGCATAAAATTTGTAAAATGTTCTAAATGAAATAAGTGATGTTTGTATAATAAGATGAGGTTAAAATTTTAAGGAGGCAAGAATAAAATGGCAATTGCAAGAAAGGCTCTTGTAAAAGCAGCTAAAGAACTTAATGAGGCTTTGGGACTGGAGCCGGAAATCAAAACGGGGACTGGGCGGGGGCAGAAAAAATTAGAAGGGGACATTCTAACAGCGTCTGAATTACTGGAGCCGGAAGATGAAATCTCCAAAGAAACATTGATTGTAATTGATGAACTGCAAAAGGAAAGCATGCCAGAAAAAGAAGCGGAGGAGCCGGAAGAAGAGGAAGTCGAGGAATTGCAAGAAGAAGAGGAAGAAGAGCCGGAAGAGGAAGAAGAGCCGGAACCGGAAGAGGAAGAAGAGCCGGAACCGGAAGAGGAAGAAGAAGAGGAAGAAACTAAAGAGGAAGAAGAGCCGGAAGAGCCGGAAGAGGAAATAGAAGAAGCCGCAGTTAAAAAACCAAAGAAAAAAAGTGAGCAACCCGCCCCCTCCGGTAGAATTAAGTCTTTTTCAGGGACTTTAACTGGACGGATTAAGCGCAGCATGACCGATGTTATGGATGAGGCCATTGTTGAGGGCGGAGCCTGGGATGACATTGTTCAAAAAGTAATGGGCATTGCGAAAGAACAAGGATTTGCCGCAGAGAATTATAACCGCGATTTTATCCGAGATCACATTAAATCCCGCCTTCAACGAGGTTGGCTTAATGTGAACCTAGACAAGCCCATCACCATTACGGTTGACGCTGATGGAATTACTGTCACCACTGCTAAAAATAAGAAGTAAAATTGAGCAAGCCGTCCAAAAAGGAGGAATTGATTTATGGCTTTTTTCCTAGTAATTAGTTATCAATTCCTCCTTATTTTTAATACTCCGGCAGTTAAAGGAGGACAGTAATATCAGATACTAAAAGTAAAGGTAGTCGTTTGATTTAAACAGAGAAAGAGAAAGAGGAGAAATAACTTCATGAAAAAGACAGTAATAGGATTTTCCGGGGGAATGGATTCAACAACTCTTTTGGGGCTGCTTATCGACCAAGAGGAAGAAAATGAAATTCACTGTTGTATTTTTAATTATGGATCAACCCATAATAAGTATGAAAATCTTGCCGCAAACAATGTGATTAATTACTACCAAAGACATAAAAAGCAAGGGTGTACAAAAATATATAAACACCCATTTGACATAACTTCTATTATGACTGAATTTTCCTCCAATCTTCTTTTATCTTCCAAGAAAGAAATTCCGGAAGGGCCTTATGACGATGGAAATATGCAAAAGACAGTAGTTCAAGGACGCAATCTAATATTCGCTTCAATCATGGCAGGGCTAGCTGAATCCATAGGAGCACAGAAAATAGCCTTGGGCATTCATCAAGGAGAGCATTACATCTACCCTGACTGCCGTATAGAATTTGCCAAGGCACTTGATACGCTTATTTATCTTTCAACCGATCGTAAAGTTGAGGTATTCTGTCCGTTTATTAAAGACGACAAATTAACTATCTTAAAAAAAGGATACTCCTTTAAAATACCCGTGCCATATCATCTCACTCGTACCTGTTATAAAAACCAAGTACGCAGCTGTGGGAAATGTGGCAGTTGCACTGAACGACTAGCAGCATTTAAACAAACAAAATGCATTGATCCAATTGATTATGAGGAGTATTGATTATAGGAGGTGCAAAAAAATGAATGAGGCGTGGATTATAGCCATCTGGCGAAAGATTCTTACTGAGATAGGGGAAAATCCTGCACGTCCTGGACTCCGTGAAACGCCCGAAAGAATAAGTCGTGCGTATGAGGAGATTTTTAGAGGATACCATGCGCCTCCACCAAAAGTCACTTGTTTTAATGATGAATTACCTAGAGGTTTAATTATGGATAAAGGGTATTTCTTCAGTATGTGTGAACACCATGTTCTACCATTTTTCGGGCATTACTATTTTGGGTATATCCCTGACCCTGAAGGTTCTTATCTGGGGGCGAGTAAAATAGGACGGGTTGTAGATTATTTTTCTGCCCGGCTTCTAACGCAAGAACGGCTGGTTAAAAATGTCCTAGATCATATTGAAAATGCGGTTAACCCGCTCGGGTCTATTTTACTAATGTCCGGCAGACATCTTTGTAAGGAAATGAGAGGGCTAAAGAAATGGAATTCGCCTTTTGAGGTAATTGAGGCTAGAGGCATCTTGCTTGAAAATAAAGATGGATGTAAGGATGAGTTTATGTCACGATTAGCAAGCCGGATTTAAAAACAAAAACGGAGGAATGTAAAATGAACGAAAGAAAAGACCAAGTAAAAGAACTTACCAAGTTGGGGAATCAAAACACAAAATATGTGTATGATAACCCCAACCGCGGGATCCTCGAAACTTTCCCTAATCAATACCCAGACAGAGATTATATTACGGAGTTTGTGTTCACCTAGTTTTCCTCACTTTGTCCTAAAACCGGGCAGCCTGATTTCGCAACCATGACGGTAAGATACATCCCTGATGAAAAATGCATTGAGACCAAAAGCTTAAAACTTTATTTTTTGGCTTTCCGGCAATACGGTTCATTTATGGAGACAATTACAAATCGTGTTTTGGAGGACCTTGTTGCAGTTTGTGCGCCGCGATGGATGAAAGTTATTGGTAATTTCAATGCACGGGGCGGAACATTAATCAATGTAGAAGCTGAAGCCGTCAAAAAGTAACTAAGGCGGGATAAAATGACTAGAATATATATAGCAGGAACATCCGTGTGTGATCCAATACTCAACCCCACCCTGCAGCAGTTATTTGCCGCAGGGTGGAAATTACATTCTTTCTTTCATTGCGGGAAAGAAAAAGGACTTGAAGTAAGGTGGTTTCATATGAACAAACAAAATAAAGTATCACTTTTTCTTGACTCCGGTGCTTTCTCAGCATGGGCCCAGGGGGTTGAAGTTAATATCGATGAATACATTCAGTTTTGCCTCAATCATCTTGATCTTGTTGATGTAATCGCTAATCTGGACGTTATTCCGGGCCGCCCTTATCAACGCTTAACCCAAAAAGATATCGATGATAGTGCTGCTCAAGGATGGAAAAATTATAAGAAAATGTTGAGAGCAGGGGTCCCCAAAGAAAAGTTAGTTCATATTTTCCATCAAGGAGAGGATATGAAATGGTTAAGGCGAATGGTGGCGGAGATTCCTTACATCGGCCTAAGCCCTGCCAATGATAAAACCACTAATCAAAAAATTATGTGGCTCGACAGTTGTATGGAATATGTAACAGATAAAAAAGACGGGATGCCCATTGTTAAATTCCATGGGTTTGCCGTAACGTCTCTTAGACTCATGCTTCGATATCCATGGTATAGTGTGGACAGTACATCCTGGGTTGTTACAGGTAGACTAGGGTCAATCTACGTCCCACGATATCGAAAAGGTGAATGGATTTATGATGAAAATTCTTGGAAAATTTCTGTTTCAAGC
>JBAYOE010000119.1:0-5145 GCA_041678405.1 Sphaerochaetaceae bacterium
AAGGCCAACTTGTTCCATTGCCTTGCAAATTCAGCCGTCAGCCGTTACTTTACAATCATGAGTAACAATACCGAACAAACAAACGTTATTATCCTGCACGGATTCGAGAAAGAGGAAATCTATCGCCTTGTAAAAGCAATAAAAAGTGAGTTGGGAAATAACAATGAGGTTGCATTTGCCATGACCACCGCAACCTCACTGCAAACAAAACTAATTGATGTAATAAAAGACGTTCAAGAGGAGCACGACTACTTTAAAAGAAACCCGCCAAAAACCTCTTAATAAATCTCTCTATTAAAATTTAGCCTTTACGGTAATGCCCACAAATGTATCGCCCATAAAATCGTAGGCTCCTCCATCTATCACATCGGAAAGATCCGATACAATGTGGTTTGCTTCGACTCCGACACTTAATATAGAGGTAATATTGAAATCAACTCCCAGCCTTCCCCCTAAGCGGATAGTTTTGGGCAGTGAGACTCCATCTTCGTCAATTACAAAATCATAAGCCGGTCCAAAAGCGATATAAGGTTCTACCAATCCGGCAGGCCATCTGATAACCAAATCTCCCGAAAGAATAAGATTATACGGAGTTGCGCCTGTAAAAGGAGCTCTTATGAGAGCATCACCCGAGAGACCAAACCAATTCTTCAGAAAGAGAGTTGCCCTTAATCCGGGAGTATAATTGGCAAACTCGGTCTCAGCTAAATCACTAAGTGAATAATAATTCAACAAACCAATTTCAAAAGTGCTCGGTGTGGCTGCAAATGTTGCTCCGATACTTAAAACCAGTAAAAGCACTAAAACCAGAAAAATCTTTTTTTGCATAGGTTCTCCTCCCTGTATTTAAAAACCAGTTACTTACGATTGTATAACAGCTTTGATAATTATCAATTACAATAAGTTTCTTTTAGCAAAAAACTCTTGTGAAGTGAGACCTATTTTATTATCCTCAAGTCATGGTTAAGAGGATTCTTGCGCTCTTACTTCTTTTTTTAACTTTTAGCTTCTCTTTATTAAACGCATCCGAACTTAAAAAAATAACGACAAACTATTTTTCAATCATCTTTGATGGGGCTGAATTAGCAAGTGCAAATACAATTGCCTCTTTTGCCGATCAACAATTTGAAGAATTGGTAGAGAAGTTAGACTACCAACCAAAAGAGAGAATTGTTGTTCTTTTAGCAGGTAATTATATAAGCTCCAACGGCTTTTTCAGTCCCCTCAAACCAAAAATTGTCCTCTACACAATCGATACCGACTCAAGATTAACGGGACAAAGAACCGAAAGTTATTTAAAGGCACTTTTCAGACACGAATTAACCCACTATATCCACTTAACCGAACCCTCGGCTCTTGTAAAATACCTTAGACCTATCTTCGGTCCGGCTTCGGCAATTCTTAACACATTTTTAATGCCGTTGTGGTGGATAGAGGGAATTGCCACCTACCATGAACAGGGAAGATTGCATTCAAAAGAGTTTGAACTTCTCTACCACTCTCCGATAGCCGAAAAGAGAGTCATCAACCTTGCAAAAGGTTCTTACCACTCCCCTGTTGAACCGTACAACCGCCCCTATGCAATCGGTTTGATGACAATTAACTACCTTTTTAAAAACTACCAAGAAGGCTCTTTTGCTAAAATAAACCGCTCCTTTACTAAAAATCCCATATTGGGTATAAACAGGGCATTTAAAAACACCATTGGAATAAGTGCCAAAGAACTTTATAAGAAGGCTGCTGATGAGATTGAAAAAGGGTATGTCGATTACCAAAAGCCCAACACCTATTCACCGGCAACTGACAAAAATTTCTATCTTCCGTTTTATACCGAAAAAGGGTTAATCGGTCTTGGTTACAGTGCTTCTGTTAACGGCTTCATTTACGATTATGAAAATAATAAGGTTTTGGCAAAAAATCTCCCTTTTTCTGACAGACATTCGGCTAAAATCAGTTCTGACGGAACAACTCTCTATTTCTCATTTATGTTTATTGACTCCCGCTCTATGAAAAATAACCCAATCGATAATCTTGGGTATGCCGATATCTATTCTTATGACATCGAAAGCAAAAAGTACCGTCAGCTGACTTTCAAAGAGCGCCTAAAACAGCCTCACCTTAATAAAGAGCAGACTAAACTGACAGCAATAGAACCCATTGATTCAGTGTATCAAATTGTTTTAATCGACTTAGAAACCCAAAATAAGAGTGTTTTGTACCGCTCAGAAGAGGGGAGTTTGTACGAACCTCTCTTTTCTTTCGATGAGCAGAGTATCTTAGCCATAGAGGTCGTTAAAGGAAAATCTTCGCTGATACAGATAAAAGACTCAGCTGCCAAGACCCTTATCGGCCCAACTGAAGCAACGCTAAGTTCGGTAACTTTTTTAGATCAAAACAATATCTATTTCAGCAGTGATTATAACAATAAATTAGCCCTTTACAGTTACAACTTTGAAAGCGGAATCACCAAAGAGGTTGCCGATGACACAATCGGCATTTTGGCAGGCATTAAAGTAAAAGATAAACTGATTTATCTAAGCTACAGTAACGACCGCTATGTTTTACGCTCTCTGTCAGACAGTGAATTAAAAGGGAATGAGACAGAGTTTGTGAAAGTTGCAGATTCTTTAATTTCTCTAAAAGAGAATAAAGAATATCCTGTCTCCTCTTTCAGAGATTATCCGAATTACAACTTTTGGTTGCCGCTGCCACTTTCTGATAGCTTATTAAGTAGCATAGGGGTTTCTCTCTATTTGCAGAGTCTCTATGAAAGACATACCCTCCTCTTTTGTGCAGCGTGGGCGTTTAAGGACAAAGAGGCTCTGTTTACTTCTCTCTACAACTACAGAAGAGGTCCCTTTGATGTAAGTTTCCAATACGATTCAAAACTCCCCTACAAACATAAATTCGGTCTCTCTATAAATACCCATCTCTACAATAAAACCAAACCGAGTGGTTCAAACAACCTCTATCTGACGACAAGCGCAGGTTTTAATATTATTGGGAAGTCCAATATCTCTACACTGTTTGGCTCATTGACCTACCTCTACTACTCTTTAAGCCCTGCTGACTCTTACTGGGGAAATTACCGTTTTCAGTTAAGCGGCAGTTTTCAGTGGGACAAATTCTTAGATTCAGGTGCCTCATTTAAAATGCCTACTCTGTTTGTATATACACAAATTCCTCTAGGTAGCACAAATCAAGTTCTCTCACTACAAAGTGAGAGTGTTTATTTTGGGCAAGACTTCAGAGAAGGGATTATAAAACCCTCTGTATTGAAGATTGAAGAAAAAACGGCAGAGGCTAAGTCATTAATAACTTTAATGTATCAGATACCTTTTAAAGGGGTTGATTGGCCTGTTTTAAATGGTGGGATTACCGGCTTAAGGGGTTCACTCTATTTAGAGACGATAGTTGATTTAAAAGAGAACTCTCTTTTGTGGGAGAAAGAACTTTACGGCGGAATCTCTTTGGAAACAGACCTTGCCATAGCCTCCTCGCTGAAATTAACGCCGTATGCAACCTTTGCCTTCAGTTTTATAAATCCAAACTTCGGATTCCAAATCGGACTTAAGATGGGCAACATTATTTTGGGAGTCGACAGACCCAGAGATACTTTCAAATAACATTATTTCAGAATTGAACTTTTTCTATTTTTATAGAAACACCTCCATCTTTCTGCAAAATTTAATATTGGATGTTAAATTTTGCATATAGATAAAATTGGAAGAGTGGAAATGATTCAACGAAACCTAACAAAAGTTTTGAAAAAGGCAGCTGAACAATGGCCGATTGTCGCAGTAACAGGACCCAGACAATCTGGCAAGACGACTCTCTACAGAGAGATTTTTCCGTCATGGGAATATGTTAATCTGGAATACCCCGATGTGCGGCGGTTTGCTGCCATCGACCCAAGAGGATTTCTGAAACAATTTTCAGAACCTGTTATTCTTGATGAAGTACAACGTGTTCCACAATTGTTCTCATATCTTATGCCGTTGGTCGATGAAACTCATGCCCCTGGGCAGTTCATTTTATCCGGATCCCAGAATTTTCTGTTGTTGGACTCTATCTCACAGTCACTTGCCGGGCGGTGTGCGACATTTAATCTCCTTCCGCTTTCCAATGCGGAACTCAATGACCGTCTGTGCCCTTCGTCACTTGAATTAGATCATGTGCCATGGAGGACTTCGCCAAAGTTTGAGTTGGAAGAACTGCTGTTTCGGGGAGCATATCCAGCTCTCTATTCAAATATGGAGCATGTGTCACCTTCTTTATGGTATGCTCAATATGTGCAAAGTTATCTTGAACGTGATGTCCGCTCGATTGTAAACATCGGTGATATTGAAACATTTGAACGCTTCTTGGGACTGTGCGCCGGACGGTCGGCTCAGGTGCTTAATATGAGTTCGCTGGCCAATGATACTGGGGTTTCCGTTCCGACGGTCAAACGGTGGTTATCAATTTTGCAGACTTCGTTCGTTATTACGCTGCTTCCTCCATATGAGAAGAATTTCAACAAACGGTTAACGAGATCCCCCAAGTTATATTTTCTGGATACAGGACTGTTATGCTATTTGTTACATATTTCGGAGGCAGATGAGTTGTTGGTCAGTTCGTTTCGCACCGCGGTGTTTGAAACATTCGTGGTATCCGAGTTGTTCAAAAGCTCATATAATGCGGGATTGCGTCCCCCGTTATATTTCTGGCATGTCAGCGGTGAGAAAGAGGTGGATGTGGTTATTGATCGGGGGAGTCATTTACCGATTCCGATTGAAATCAAGTCGGGACGTACTGCCAATCCTGCCATGGCTCGCTACATTGATGAGTGGATTGCCCATGGAAAAGCAAAGTCCGGACTAGTAATTTACGGAGGGAATGAATACTTTTCGCTTGGAAAAGTTGAGTTTGTTTCATGGTCGGGACTGTAATAAGCGAATTTAGTTAGAATATCAGATACCGATTTCAGTCATTAATCAGCCACTTCAGCACATTGGTGCAGATTATTTTGCACTTTATTCTGCATTATTTGCTTGGCTGCTTTTTGGATTCAAATCCAAAAACTGATGATTTTTTAGTAGTTTTGGGATTTCATTCCAATAACTTATCTCACATTTCATAATACTTAGTAACAACTTATGCAAA
>JBAYOE010000120.1:0-5089 GCA_041678405.1 Sphaerochaetaceae bacterium
CATCTTCTTTAACTAACACGAAGTTATAACGACTGCTGGATAGAATTTCTTTATCAGCTAAGTCAATAACAGATGGGCTGCTTGTTGTAGAATCTAAATCATAAATGAAGGTATTTGCACCATCATTGGTTATAAAGAAAATTTTGTTTGCGGTTGAGTTGTAGGTGTAGTTTCCAATTTTCTTTGTAGAGATATCTATCTTTTTCCAATTCCCGTCGTATGAGGCAAACCCTTTATATTGTGTCATTGCATAAATTGTGTCGCTATGTATAGCAATTAAATCTACCCAACCGACATCATCTTTTTCGACTGAATTACTGATTCGCATGAATATGCCCTCGTTTTCAGTGTTACAGCCAAAAAGTAATAAAGTTAAAACTATTAATAGCAGTAGTGTAAGTTTTTTGTTCATAGTAATACCTAATTGCTCCTATAAGTCACTGAGAGGGTGATAGGCATAAAAGCAGCCAAAGTTGTATCTTGGAAATGGGGATGATTTTTAAAATAGATTTCAGGTATAAACTGTAAACCGCTACTGACAGTAATTCCCCAGTCGGGTTTAAAAAACCAACTGAAACCTGCTTCCAAACTGCCAAACATACTCAGATAAGAGGGTTTTTCGCCTGCTTGGTAAGAGTTATAAGCTATTCCAAGACCTAAACTAAGTGGAATTTCAAAAGCTCCCTGCAGTGGGATATAAGTTAATTTGGCCTGTATCGGAACGGATGTAAATAAATCCATACCCAAATCGTAACCAAAGTAATAACCTAGTTCACCGCCTAAAGCTAAAACAGAGTTAACAAAACTTTGGTACCTAATTGAGCCATAACCGCCCAGTTTCATATGCATTTCATTGGGAAAAGCCAGAAATGGATCATCGGCATAAGGACGGTAAAAGAAAGTAGGCAGAACAACACCGGCTGTGAAGGTAAACATATTACTCCCCTTGCCATACTCTCTATATTTAACAGGTGCTTCATCTTGAGCAAAAGCTAAAGGAATGATTAAAAGGAAAATTAAAATTAAAAGAGACAGTTTTTTTTGAAACACATCAGCCTCACTCTTAAATCTTTATTGAGTAATCATACAGCAATGTTCTGGTTTTGAAAACCTAGTACAATGTGAAGAATAGGTGGACTAAAGCTTTGACTTATTTAAGCTGTACACAATTTTCCTATTATTTGATATAAATTGTCTAGGAGTATTAAGGTGCTTTTATTAGGAAAAGATGTTTCGGCATATTTACGTGAAAAAATAGCTAAAGAGAGTAGCCAATTTTTTGAACTCAGCGGACACAGACCGACATTGGCTGTTGTTTTGGTCGGTGATGATCCGGCCAGTGCCACTTATGTAGCCAATAAGGGGAAAGCCTGTGACGAGGTTTTCTTTAGCCATCAAGATTATAAACTGGCTGGCAATACCGATGAGAAGACTCTTTTAACCCTAATAGAAACCTTAAACGAAGATTCCAACGTTGATGCTATTTTAGTACAGTTGCCCCTTCCCAAACATCTTAATGAGAGAAAAATAATAAATACAATAAAACCATCCAAGGATGTTGATGGTCTGAATACAATTAACTTAGGTTCTTTAATAACCGAAGAGGACGGTTTTGTTCCATGTACCCCCAACGGTGTTTTGCAACTTCTTAAATATTATAAGATTGAGATAAGCGGTAAAAACGTAGTTATTGTAGGACGCAGTAACATTGTAGGAAAACCAATGTCCGCACTGTTAATGCAAAAAGGTAACGATGCCACCGTTACTGTTTGTCACAGTAAAACAAAAGAACTAAAATCCATTACCCAAACTGCCGATATTCTTATTGCCGCAATTGGAAAACCCCTCTTTATTAAAAAAGAGATGGTCAAAGAGGGAGCAGTTGTAATCGATGTGGGGATTAACAGAGTTGAAAGTGCCGCTACAAAAAGTGGATACAAACTGGTAGGGGATGTCGACTTTGAAGAAGTTAAAGACAAGTGCAGCGCAATTACCCCGGTTCCCAGAGGGGTCGGCCCTATGACGATTGCTCTGTTGATGCAAAACACCCTAAAAGCAGCAAAAAACCATTTTGAAAGAAGGAGTTAACACCGTGAATGGTGCTAAAAAATATTGGTTAGAGACCTATGGCTGTCAGATGAACTTTGCCGAATCAAATGCCATTGAAAGTTCTTTACTAAAAGCAGGTCTAGAAAAAGCAGAAAGCCCCGATAAAGCCGATTTTGCTATCCTTAACACATGCAGTGTCCGTAAAACTGCCGAAAATAGGATATGGGGCAGAATCGGTTACTTTCAACACCTTAAAGAGAGCAAACCGATGAAACTCATAATCGCCGGCTGTATGGCCGAAAGATTAGGAGATGAATTTATAAAAGAAGCTCCAGCAGTTGACCACGTTGTCGGAACAAACGATAAATTAAGAATAGCTGCCCTTTTAAGCGGAGCAAGCGATGAACAGGATGCTATCTACTCTTTTACGACCAGCTACCACAAACAAGGCGATGTAAAATCATTTGTCCCTATAATGAACGGTTGTAATAACTTTTGTACTTACTGCATAGTTCCTTATGTCAGGGGCAGAGAGATTTCCCGCTCTCCTCAATCAATCTATGATGAGATAGCTTCTTTGGAAGAGAGGGGAGTAAAAGAGATTACTTTACTGGGACAAAACGTAAATTCATACTACTTCAAAGAGAGCGGTAAAACTCTTCACTTTTATGATTTAATTTCTGAAATAGCTTCAAGATTAAAAACCGTCAGATGGATCCGCTTTGAAAGTCCCCATCCCAAAGATTTTTCTGATCATTTAATAGAAGTAATAGCCACTGAAAAACGGGTTGCTAAACATCTTCACATTCCACTGCAAAGCGGCTCTTCAAGGATTTTGGAATTAATGAATCGCAAATACAGCCGAGAGGATTATCTTCGCTTAATAAACAAGATAAAAACCTCCCATAATGAAATTACGCTAACTACAGATGTAATGGTCGGTTTTCCTTCAGAGACAGAAGAAGAGTTTTTACAGACTCTCTCTTTAATGGATGAAGTTCAGTTCTTGGAAGCATTCATGTACTATTTTAATCCCCGTGAAGGGACAAAAGCTGTTACAATGGATAAACAGGTTCCCTCAGAGCTTAGGATGGAACGACTGCAACGTCTGATTGATTTTCAGAGAGGGATGACAACTAAAATTAAAAGCAGCCGAGTAGGGCGGGTAACTGAAATTTTAGTTGAGGGAATAAGCAAGAAAGATGATAAAATGTTGCTAGGTAGAACCCAAAGTGACGAGATGGTTGTCTTTAATCCTATTTCTGAAATTAAAGTGGGTGATTTTGTTAAAGTAGAGTTAGCCCACTTAGCCGGTAACACCTATCTAGCAAACCAATTAAGGTGATTTTAATGGTTAAAAATTTAGTAAAATTACTCACTGAATCAAAAAATAGTGTTGTATTTACTGGAGCCGGTGTCTCAACACTAAGCGGCATAAGAGATTTTAGGGGAGTGGGGGGATTTTACACCTCCGACTATGGTGGTTATCAGGTGGAGGATTTACTCTCTTTGGATCTGTTTTACAAAGACCCCTCCCTGTTTTACAAATGGGCAGGGGAGTTTATCTATGTTTTGGATGACTTTAGGGAATCGATTGTCCACTCTGTTTTAGCTAAAATGGAGAAAAGGGGGATTATCAGCGGCGTATATACCCAGAATATCGACCTGTTACACCAAAAAGCAGGAAGCCTAAATGTCTATGAGATTCATGGTAGTCCGGCAAACCATACCTGCCCCAAGTGTAAAACAAAAGCCTCATATGCCGAAGTTGCTCCGACGGTCATTAAAGGCGAACTTCCTCTTTGTAAAAAATGTGAAAGTGTTATAAAACCAGATATCGTTTTTTATGGCGAATCGTTGGATTCTTACATTCTGCAGAAATCGTTTGCTGATATGGAGAAAGCTGATTTAGTTCTTGTTTTAGGCAGCAGTTTAACAGTTCAGCCGGCTGCCTCTTTACCGATGGCGTGTGTCAACAACGGAGGTAAAATGGTAATTATTAACGCTCAGAAAACACCGTTGGATAGGTATGCAACTGAGCGTTACAGCGACTTGAAAGAGACATTTATACAGTTGGAGAAAGAATTAGGTCTTTAAAGGTCCTCTTTTTCCAACCGTTTCTTCTTTTTTCTGACTGCCTCACTTAGAAGATACTCTATTTGGCCGTTAATTGAACGGAATTCCTCTTCGGACCAAGAAGCCAGTTCTTGCCACAATCTTGTTGAGAGACGCAGTAGTACCTGTTTTTTATCACTCTCTTTATCTTTCATTCCTAATACAATGACCCGCTGTTTACTATCGGTTGTGCATCTCTGTTTGCGCAAAGAACAACAAGTAAATTACTTACCATTGCAGCTTTACGTTCCTCGTCTAAAGTGACAACTCCTTTCTCATTTAATTGATCCAAAGCCATTTCAACCATTCCAACAGCACCTTCAACAATTTTCTGCCTAGCGGCAATTATGGCGGTAGCCTGTTGACGTTGCAGCATTGCTGAAGCTATCTCTTGAGCATACGAGAGATGAGTTATCCTTGCCTCGATAATTTCAATACCGGCAATCTCTGTCTTTTCTTGAATCTCTTCTTTGAGACGTTGAGCTACTTCTAAACTGCTACCTCTGAGCGATTTTTCCTGTTCTTCATCTTCAGTGTCATAGGGGTATAGGCGGGCAATGTTTCGTAAAGCTGCATCACTTTGAATAGAGAGATACTCAAAATAGTTGTCGATACTAAAAACAGCTTTTGCCGTATTTATGACTCTCCAAATGACAACAATACCGATAATCACAGGATTTCCCAAAGAGTCGTTAACTTTTTGTTTTTCATTGTTTAAAGTGATAGCTTTTAACGATATTTTCTTACTCAGAGGGATATTGATGTTTATATCGCCGCTACTGAGAGTTTTAGGGCTCTTTTTAGCAGTTGTGGCAACAACAGGTTCATGTTTTACAGTTGGATTAAAGCCGACGGCAAAGGGGTTAACAAAATGAAAACCCTCTTTTCTGAGTGTCCCGTAGTAATTCCCAAAAAGGGTTAATAC
>JBAYOE010000121.1:0-5042 GCA_041678405.1 Sphaerochaetaceae bacterium
ACGCTTAAATTCTCGTAAAAACCCTCTATTTATACGGGTTTGCGAGGTTTAAGTTATTACTCCCACTCCTTGCCGAAAAAAATGCTTGCAGAATATCTATTTTGTTTATTCAGTCCTTTTTATGACTGCTCGCTTTATTTGCTTCTGTTTCTTTCCCTACACTATCCTTAGGTATCAAAATAGTATCAGAGGTATGCAATCTAAAACTATCTAGAGTCTTTTTCAAACTTGAAGTCGCATTTTGCGACCTCAACTTTTTCTATCGTTCTGCTTACCAATTCTAATATACCATTTCGGCACTTTTGAATTACAACTCCAGTCTACTCATCACATCGACAACAGCTTAGCATGTTTCCTCAAATGAAATCTCTTTTGCATAATCGAAACTGCGTTGATACTTTTGCCATTGTTTCTGCATGAACTCGCTTCCATGAACGACCGCCATTGTATTCTGATACTGTTTCATTAATTCCAGAGAATTTCGTTTGTTGGCAGTAGCTGTTAGCGCTGATTCTAGATGATTAAGATTGATATTTTGTTGGTGTATCTTCCATAAAATAAAGACATCATAATAATCACGTGGTCGTGTCGTTTGATCTCCACGAGAAAGAATTGCCTCAAGCTTTTCAGACATTATAGTTTCAAGATTATAAGCTAAGACCCAAATGCTCTTTTCATCAAACATGGTCTTATATTCATATTGAATTTCTTTCGGTGTAATCTTATCCCCAGTGGTGATATCTAGTTTAAGCGGTACTGCCATTGGCGAAAAGTTGCCTACCAAGTGAACACGATACCCACTGTAGTCATCACCTTCTCGAATTTCATTAATATTTTTAAACACAAAAGTAATATCATCATCAATTGAAATTTGAATGATTTCATCAAACATTATTCTGATATTTTCAGGATTTACTGGCTCACCTTTTATCGTGACGTCCATATCCATCGTCGCACGAGTATCCAAGCCAACCATTGAAGCAATCAGAAATCCACCCTTAAGAATGAAGTTGTCCTTGTATTTTGATAAGGAAATACGCTCTAAGAGGCGTTCCAGCATGTAGTTTTGTAAAACAAGCTGAGCCGAAATCTTTTTCTCCCTTGAGATATTTCTGACAATAGCTTTTAGCTGTGTTGCATTTTTCAAATCAGCACCTCTAAGTAGGTTCTAACTTTTTCCTCTACCCTTAAGATTTTTGCGTATTCCGACAGTTTCACAATATTTTTATTTGGCTTTGTAACATATCGTTTGAAAGCCTCAGCAATAACACCAACTTCTATTTCTGTCCTAGTCCGTAGAATATCGCACAAGGTTTTTTCCATGTCATAGCATAACAGTTCATTTCCTGATGGCGATAGTACAGTCTCAACACCCATGCTATAAAATGGCTCTTTCGATCGGCCTGCAAGAATCCCTTTATTCTTTGCATTACCAAGATTGTAGTTAACAGGGAAGGTCATTGAATAAGCAAGCGGTGTTCTATCTGTTAAATCATGTAAGAACAGAGCCGTTTCATTTGAAAAAACACCCTTTTTAAACTGAGCTTGAAGACTGAAGAATTCATCACCCCAAACTTCAGGAAGAATATACACGCCTCTTGATACTTTTTCCAAAGAACCTTCATCCACTAGAATTTTCAGATATTGACGAGCGATGCCAGCAGATTGAATCATTGCAGATGTCACTGTTCCATTGTTTTCTTTTGCAATTATAAGTACTTTATTTGAATTAGACATTCTGACACCTCACTTTCAATTTATTTTACTTTTATGCCCCTTATTCTACTCTATAAGGGCATAAAAGTAAAGGTATAAAAGGTCATAGGCTTTGATAAACATACGCTAACCAAACCACTAAACTAGCAAACTTCGTTGGTTTCTTCTTTATTTACTAGAAAAAATAAAAGCAAAAAAAGACTAATTGACCTATAAATCAGCTAGTCTTTTACATTCATTATTCACTTTTTGACCCAGTGGTTAGCCACTTTTCATAGTATCAAAACAGTATCACTAACCACTCGCATCTCAAGAATGATGAGTGTTTAAGCACCTTTCAAGACTATCTGAGCTTACTTCCACTCGCAAACTTAAAGCATGACCTAAACATTTTTGTTTTAGTGATATGATTTCTATTTGCTCTATTTGATTCCAGTTATCCGTCGTATATGGTCTTTCTGAGATACTGTTATCAAAAGGTAAAAAGAAATCCCGGAAAGCCGCTTAAATAGCGAGTTTCCAGGATGGTCTTACTCCCATTCAATAGTTGCCGGCGGTTTATCGGTTACATCAAATAAGATTCTGTTTATCCCCTCTACTTCGCTTCCAATCCTATCTGAAACCTTTCTTAATAATTCTGGTGGCAGTGGATACCAAGTGGCACTCATGGCGTCTTTGCTTATGACAGCTCTGAGAGAACACACTTCAACATAACTTCGTTTACCCTCTTTTATACCTACACTCTTTAAGGGAAGCAGACATACCAGCGCCTGCCAAATTTTATCGTAAAGACCAAATTTTCTTATCTCTTCAATAAAAATGGCATCGGCTTTTCTGAGTGTCTCTAAGCGTTCTTTTGTAACCTCTCCGACGCACCTGACAGCTAAGCCTGGGCCCGGAAAAGGATGCCTGTTAATTACCTCGCCGGGAAGATCTAAGACTTTTCCCAATTGGCGTACCTCGTCTTTAAACAGATAGCGCAGTGGTTCTAAAAGAGAAAAATTTAGTTTTTCAGGGAGTCCGCCGACATTGTGATGACTTTTAACGGCTACTTTTTTGCCCCCTTTAACATTTATACTCTCCAGAACATCGGGATACAAAGTTCCCTGAGCTAAAAACTTAGCCCCCTGTGTTTGTTTTGAAGCCTCCTCAAAAACATCGATAAATACTTTTCCGACTATTTTTCTTTTTGTTTCTGAATCTGTTATTCCTTTAAGGTTAGTTAAGAAGTTTTCTGTGGCATCAATATACTTTAAGTTAAAATTAAACCTTTTTGTAAACAGGGTATTTACATACTGCGCTTCATTCTCCCTTAAAAGACCGTTATTGACAAAGACTGCAACCAGCTGCTCTCCGATGGCTTTGTTAATTAGTGTTGCAACCACCGAGGAGTCTACCCCGCCGGAGAGCCCACAAATCACCTTATCGGTGCCGACCTCTTTTTTAATTGCTTCCAATTGGTACTTGGCATAGTTATCCATTGTCCAATTTTTTTCGGCTTTAACTTTTTCATTGAGAAAGGTCTCTAAGGAGATCTCACTGCTTAAATAGATATTTTTATTAAATTGATTGTTTTTTAAAGAGCCAAATACCAATATCGGCAGTTGGCTGTCAATAATTTTTTTATCTATATCGCTGAGAAACCCGCCATGTCCGTCAGAGATAATAATTGCCTGTGCATTTAAGTCTTCTAATTTCTCAAAAGAGAGTAAAGGGTCTTCTATTAAACTGAAGATATTCTGTTGGCGAACCAAAAGACAAATCTCTTGGGAGGATTGACCTGAATACTCTAAAATTACAACCGGTTTAAAGATAGTGGTTAACATTTTCCCCTCCCCTTAAAAGGCTAAATAACGAGCCGGTGGATAAGCTTTTAAAACCGCATGAGAGGCCAGAATGCCCACAACAGAACCCACTGCCGACTGCAGCAGATTAAGAGGCAACTCCGTTAGTGCTGCTTTAAATCCGTACAATATTCCCCCCGCTAAATAGTAGCCTCCGCTCATCACTACTATCCCTACGATTCCCCCAAATAACAATCTGAAAAAGAAAACATCCATTGGTGATTTTTTACTGCTTTTTCGATGGGCGATTAAGCCGATAAGCAGACCCTGAAGGCCATGAATTAAAAATGAGAGAGGTGCCCATTGAGCATACCCTCCTAAAAGATCGGCAATTCCTGTTCCCAATCCTCCCGCGATTGCGCCAACCCACGGTCCAAAAAGGTATGCCGAAAATACTATGGCCACATCACAAAGACTTATATATCCTTTGATGGGAGTGGGTACTCTTACTATAAGGGTAAAAACAACCACTACGGCAGTAAGCATTGCAATTAGAGCAATTCTAATTGCTGTAATCTTCTCTTTTGGGGCATTACTCATCGATTTATCCCTCCTAAAAGCACTATATAACTTTTAGAAAATCATGAAAACCGCAAGCAAAATAAGATTTACAATTATTGCAATCACAAAGTGCAAAAGAAGACCGCCTCTGGGTTTTAATAGTCGGTAGTTGCTTCTTTTAATAGTGCCTCCAAAGCCTCTGTGCTCTAAGCTCATTGCCATGTAGGGGATAGCTTTCAGAGCAACCACTAAAGCAGCGGTTACTGTTGCGATGATATCACCAAAACTGAAACGTCTTTTTTTAGATTGCTCATTTTCAATCTCTCTGAGTCGGTAAGCATCTTGAATCATCCCAAAAGAATTCGCTACAAATGGGATAAATCTAAAGGAGAGGCTCATAACAAGTGCCCCGTTGTAGGGCATTCCATACCATCTCAAAGCCAGTTGGATATCGGCCATGGGAGTTGTATAAATAAACAAAGCAGCTAAATAAGTAATTGCTATGAAACGGGAACTCAACAGCTGCAAATTTAAAACAGCCTCTTTTGTAGCTAACGTAAATGTGCCTATCCTTAAAAGCGCCTGTGAATCTCTGTAAGTGAGAGGGACAAACAACACCATTATTGCCAAGAGAAACAGAATTGTTTTCAGCGGCTGGCAAGCCTGTTTAAATCCGACAGAATAGATTGTCAGTAGAAATGTAACCAAACAAAAGGACCATAAAGTCATTACCTTCATCGGTAAAAACAGAAACACCGTAATAAGGATGAGATTAAACAGTTTTGCACGGGAATCGTAGCTGTACAAAAACCCGACTCCGCTTACAAATGCACTGGTAGTCAAAATCCCACCTCCGTCTCTACTATGTTTGAGTCAATTATTTTGTACTGCCGTCGGCTGACCTCTTTGGCAAAATCGCTGTCGTGGGTAATGATTAAAACAGCAGCTCCTCTAGCTTGAAATAGGTTAATAATTTCACAT
>JBAYOE010000122.1:0-5041 GCA_041678405.1 Sphaerochaetaceae bacterium
AGCAACTCGACTTTTAGTTTTGGAATGCCTACTGGTGGCGGTGGGATGAGAATGGGGTTTTAAAGAGTACAATGTCAAACGAAGTAATTAGTTTATACGATGTAAGGCGTTATTTTTTGATGGGCGAGTTTATTGTAAAAGCCCTGGACGGCGTCACTTTAACTATAAACAGAGGCGACTTTACAGCCATAACCGGCCCTTCGGGGAGCGGCAAATCAACAATGATGAACCTTATTGGGTGTCTCGATACTCCGACTGACGGTATTATAAGCATCGACGGAGAAGAGACACTGGGAATGAGTGAAGCCGAACTTGCCTATATCCGCAACCAAAAAGTCGGTTTTGTCTTCCAACAGTTCAACCTATTGGGAAGAATCAATGCTTTGGAGAATGTGATGACACCGCTGCTTTACAGCGGAATCGGTGTAAAACAACGCAAAGAGAGAGCCAAGGTAGCTTTAGAAAGAGTCGGTTTAGCCGACAGAATGCGCCACCGCCCAAACGAGCTCTCCGGAGGTCAAAAACAGCGGGTTGCAATAGCCAGAGCTTTGGTAAACAATCCCTCTATTTTATTAGCCGATGAGCCGACAGGGGCTTTGGATACAAATACGGGACTTCAGATAATGGAACTCTTTGAAGAGCTCAATGCCGAGGGGAGAACTGTTGTCGTTGTAACTCACAACCTTGAAATCGCCATGAAGGCTAAAAGGCAAATTAAAGTCCTCGATGGGAAATTGGAGGCTTAAATGATTTGGGAGAACATAAATCTGGCTTTAAAAAGTATGGCCTCGTCAAAGATGAGAACCAGCCTCAGTTTACTGGGGATTGTCATAGGGGTCGCTTCGGTTATTGCTATCTTAACATTGGGCCAAAGTGCCACAAAAAGTATAACCCAAGCGATAGTCGAAGGGGGCTTGGAGATGGTGACGATATTCCCCATTCGAACAGAGAAAGCCTCCAAAGAATTTACGGAAGATTTTGGCGACAGATTGATGTCCAATGTTGATAACATAAAGACCGTGTTACCGGTAAACTCCAACAATGCCATTATCAGGTTCGGACAAAATAGCACCAATGCAACTGTCAGCGGAGTATTAAGCAGTTATGCCGAAATTCTCGATTATGAGAGCAGTGAAGGCTCTTTTTTCTCCCTGGCAGACAATATGGCTGCCAGACAGGTGGTAGTTCTCGGTTCCGAAGTTGCCAAAGAACTGTTTCCTGACGGAAATGCCCTCGGACAGTTTATAAGCATATTCAGAAACCAAGCTAAAAGTTACCAAGTCATTGGGATTATGAAAGAAAAAGATGCCTCTTTTAACTTACAGTTCAACAGCAGTGTTTATATCCCTTACAACACCTACGCTCAACGCTTTATTAAACCGACGATTGTCGGCTCTTATGTTGTGAGGGTAGCCGAGGGAGCCGATGCGCTTGAGGTTTCCGATGCAATAACCGATTATTTGGATGCAACTATAGGAACTGATGCCTACCGACTCTTCTCCCCGGCTAGCTTAGCCGATATGGCAAAACAGATTACCGGTACATTCAGCTCGTTTTTAGCTGCTATTGCCGCAATCAGTCTTTTGGTTGGTGGAATCGGAATCATGAATATCATGTTGGTTTCGGTTGCCGAACGAACCCGGGAGATAGGGGTCAGAAAAGCTTTAGGTGCCAGTCCCTGGACTATAATGGGACAGTTTATAACCGAAGCGATTGTTTTAACTATAACAGGGGGGATTATAGGGATAGGTTTAGGAACCCTTCTCAGCTATGCCGTAGCTAACATAGTCGGGTGGTCTTTGCATGTCTCATATGCCTCATTTTTATTTGCGGCAGGATTTTCTACATTAGTTGGAGTCTTTTTTGGGTGGTATCCGGCGATGAAAGCGTCTAAACTAGACCCAATAGAGGCGCTTAACTATGAATAAAAAGAGGGGACAAAAAAAATCTGATAAAAAAGAGGAGATCTTGGTTATACTGGGATTATTCTTTTTGCTGATTTTATTGTCTGCCCTCTTACTGTTTTTATCCCGTCTTATCATAGACCGTGAAAACACTCTGATGCAGTTTGAGGCTGAACGGGGTTTTTCTTCGTCAACACTTTTACTTTTACAGCAAGAGCACTCAAGAGCTCTTGCCACAATGGAAGAAGATAAAGTCAAAGGAATTGGTGTTTATACCAGCAGCGGACGCCTCAGACTCGGCTTGGGCTCTGTCCCAAACACCCTTCCTCTTGATCGTTTCTATGAGATGTATCTCTCAGAATCATCGAAATTGCAGTCGCAGGGAGTGGCTATTTACAACAAAGCGACTCAGATGATTGAATATGTCCGCTTTAGCCGTCTCTCAATACAAGTGGAGACCGGTTCCTTTATGTTGGATGAAGATGGATTTTTGCCCTCTCCTTTAACGTTTCCCGATGTTTTATATATCCTTTTTGACGGACAGGCCTATTACAGAAAAATCATGGTTGTAAGGATATTCAGTGCAATTGCCTTTTTGGCTTTGGTGGCAATTCATTATCTGGTATTCCGAATTTATAAACGGAACCAACTCTACAGAGAAACACTGGCTAAACAGGAGAGTTTAGTTAACCTAGGGGAGGCTGCCCGAACATTAGCCCATGAAATAAAGAATCCCTTAAGTGCACTGACATTACAAGTTGCACTTTTAAAAAAGACTCTCCCGGCAAATGCAAAAGAGGACTTGGCAGTTGTTGACCAAGAAATTGGCAGACTAAATCAACTGACAAACAAAGTCAGCGACTTTCTGAGAAACCCAATCGGAACCCCTGAGAAGATCGATTTGATAGCTCTCCTAGAGTCTTTGAAACAGACATTTCAGGATAAAATAAAATTGGTAAAGATACCTAACCAAAAAGTTTATATCTACTTTGATCATGATCGGGCACGCTCTGTTTTTGAGAACTTAATAAAAAATGCACTGGAAAGTTGTGCCGACAGAAATCCCCAAGTAGAAGTTGAAATAAGACGTTCTCGGCGTAATACAATTCATATCTATATCCGCGACAGAGGTGACGGAATCAGTGATGAGAATATGGATAAAATTTTTAATCCCTTTTTCACAACCAAAATTTACGGTTCAGGAATTGGCCTTTCAATCTGCCGTCAGTTTGTCAGAGCCCGTGGGGGAGATTTAAAACTAATGAAAAGGGAGGGCGGAGGGACAGTAGCTTTAGTTATACTTCCCTCTGATTCTGTTTAGCTATGAAGATACTTATTGTTGATGATGAGATTAATATTCGCCAGCTTATGGGTAAATATTTAAGTTTAGAGAATATAGGCAGTGACGGAGCCGAAAACGGACTCTCTGCCCAAAGGCTTTTAAGAGAGAGTCCCTACGATGCCTGTTTAATCGACTTAAAAATGCCTGTAATGGATGGGATTGAGTTGATTAAATGGATTAGACAAGAGGGCTTTCGGATGCCCATAATTATGATCAGTGCCCATGGCGAGATTAAAGATGCCGTGCTGGCTTTAAAAGAGGGGGCTCAAGATTATATCGTTAAACCGTTTGACCCCGAAGAGCTGACCATTAAACTGAGAAAACTTGTTGAAGCTCAACAATTAAGAGACGTAGTTGAAAGCAGAAGCAGAAATATTGTCCCCCAGCAAGAGACATTGGTCGGAGAGTCGCAAGCTATCGTAAAAATCAGAGAAGTGATTCAAAAAATAGCCAATTCCAATGCAAGTGTCCTTATCACCGGAGAAAGCGGAACGGGCAAAGAGGTTGTCGCCCGCCAAATTCATGCCGTCAGTAATTTAAGTGCCGCCCCTTTTGTAGCTATAAATATAGGGGGGGTCCCCGAGAACCTTTTGGAGAGTGAACTCTTTGGTTATGAGAAAGGAGCTTTCACTTCGGCGGTATCCCGTAAGATTGGAATGTTTGAACTTGCCAGCGGAGGGACTCTTTTTTTGGATGAGATAGGGGATATGAGCTTTTCTCTTCAGGTTAAACTTCTAAGAGTTCTTCAGGAGAAAAAGATAACAAGGCTCGGGGGAACCGACCCTATTCCCATCAATGCCCGTATTATTGCCGCAACAAACAGGAATTTAGGGAAAAGGGTTCAGGAAGGGCACTTCAGAGAAGACCTGTACTACCGACTCAACGTTGTCCGAATTGAGATTCCTCCTTTAAGAGAGCGAAAAGAGGACATAGCCCCTTTAACGGCTGTTATTCTAGCACAACTAAACAAACAGATGGGAAACAAGATTGAGGGGATGAGTAGCGAAGCCCTGCAAAATCTTAAAGAACATCCATTTTACGGTAATGTCAGAGAATTGGAAAATATTTTAGAGAGGGCTGTCATTTTTGCCGACGGACCTTTGCTCAATATTCAAGATTTGGATTTACGTCAAAGTGTTTTTCCTGTTCTTGGAGGAGAGGCTGTTATTCCGATTCCCCCTGTTTCGGAATATGGACCAAAGAGCCTTAAAGAGATAGAGACCGAAGCAATTATAAGGGCATTACACCGGTGGGAGGGCAACCGCACAAAAGCCGCACAGGAACTGGGGGTGAGCCGTCGGACACTGATTAATAAAATAGCGGAGTACAATCTCAGTTTATAAGGGAGAAAAAAGATGTTACCTCATTGGTCTTTGGATTCAATTTATCCGTCGTTAGAAAGCGACTTGTTTAAAAAAGATTTCAGCTTAATAAAAAACCTCTCTGAAAGTCTCAGTGTTAAAACAGAAAAGAGCTCTCCTTTAACAGAAGATGATTTTAAAAACCTTTTGAATGATTACAACAATTTAGCCGATGTTGTTGAAACTCTGGGAGCCTACGCCTATGCCCTTTTAAGTGTTGATACAAACAGTGAAAAAGCCATGGCTGCGGTTAATAAAATAGAAGAAGAGGCCGTTCTTGCCAAAGTTGCCCATGTAAAAGTGGTTAATTTTTTAGATAAAAATAGGGAAGCAGTTTTAAGACTGGTAAAAGGAAGCTCAGCCTTATACGATTATGAGTTTGTGATTAAAGAGCTTTTGGAAGAGAAAAAGCACACTCTAAGTGAAGAACTTGA
>JBAYOE010000123.1:0-4992 GCA_041678405.1 Sphaerochaetaceae bacterium
ATGTTGTTTTCCATGTCCACTTTGAAAGAGACAGAGTTCAATGGTATTTGGATTTTTCGGGACAGAGCTTACACCAAAGAGGCTACAGAACAGAAGTCACTGAAGCAGCTTTAAAAGAGAGCTTAGCCGCCGCAATTATAATGCGCAGCGAATGGTACAAAACCATTGAAAATGATGATGTACCTCTCCTACTAGATCCTTTTGTAGGTGCCGGTACTATTCTAATTGAGGCAGCTTTAATGGCTACAGATACTGCCCCCGGCTTGATAAATCTAAATCGCTTTGCTTTTTTAAAACTGGATATGCACGATGAAGAACTTTGGCAGAAAGTTTTGGATGAAGCTTATGAGAGAGAGCGAATCGGACGACAAAAAAACATTCAGCTGATTGGATGGGATCGCGATAACAAAGCAATCAGAATCACAAAAAAATTGGCAGAAAACGCCCATGTCGATAACTATATCTCTCTGGAGAAAAAGAACTTTACAACAATCGAAGAAGAGGATATCCCACCGGGAGAAAATTATGTGATAACCGACCCCCCTTACGGAATAAGGATGGGTGAAAGAGATGCAACCCAACTGCTCTACAGTGAGATGGGAACAAAATTCAACTCACTGTTTTTAGGCTGGAAAGTAGCAATTCTCTGTGGCAACAAAGAACTTCTGGGCTATGTTGATATGAAACCGGAAAGAACCAACAGTCTTTACAACGGTCCTCTGGAGGCTCAGTTAGCCCACTACAGAGTTTTCACCAAAGAAGAGAAACAACTTCTGATAGAGAGGGCCATCCAAAGAAAGAAAGAGAGACTAGCCCAGCCTCTCAGTGAAGGCTCTCAAATGGCTTACAACCGCTTAGTTAAAAACTTAGCAGCCCTTAAACCAATAATGGAGAAAGAGGGAGTTACAAGTTATAGAATATATGATGCCGATATGCCCGAATACTCTGCCTCAATAGATTTTTATGAGGGGAAGTATATCCACCTTCAGGAGTATGCTCCCCCCTCTTCAATAGATGAAGAAGATGCCCAAAGAAGATTAAACGAGTTAATTGATGCCACCGAAAGGGCAACTGAAGTTGAAAGAGAAGATATCTACGTCAAACAACGTAAAGCACAGAAAGGAAAAGAACAGTACGAAAAGATAGCATCCAAAAATAAATTTTATATAGCAAGAGAGAACAACTTAATGTTCTTTGTTAACTTCACCGATTATTTGGATACAGGAATATTTTTAGATCACAGACCTATCAGAAAGTATATTCAGGATAATTCAAAAGACAAAAGATTCTTAAACCTCTTTTGCTACACAGCTACTGCAACAGCCAACGCAGCCAAAGGCAAAGCACTGAGTACAGTGAGTGTTGATGCCTCTTCAACCTACTTGGATTGGGCAATAAAGAACATGGAGATGAACGGCTTTACTACAATGAATCACTTCTACTACAAAGAAGACTGCATTGAGTTTCTTAAAAACACCCATGATACTTATGATTTAATATTCTGTGACCCACCCACATTCAGTAACTCAACGATGCGCAGAACATTTGATGTCGACAGAGACCAAAGGTTTCTCATCAATCAATGCATGCACCATTTAACACCGGAAGGAACCTTAATCTTTTCAACTAACTTCAGAAGATTCTCACTTCATCCTGAACTGCAAGAGAGATACGATGTCAAAGACATAACAGCACAAACCATTGGAGAAGACTTTAAACGAAACCCTAAAATCCACTACTGCTACTTAATAACCCATCGTAAAGCAATAGTAATGCAACAAACCAAACCCACAAAAAAGATAGTTAGAAAGAAGTAAGCACTAAAAAGACCGCCAAAAAGGCGGTCTCTTTAATTATACAATTAGTTCTAAACTTAGAAAGCAATTGCAACTTTAGCAATAACAGCACCAAGCTTTGAATCAGGATCAGTAAGAACATCGGTTAAGTCGCCAGCTTCCCAGCCTAAGCTAAGAGTTGCACCAGGAACCAATGTTTTTGAAGTAACAGAAGCATTGGCAGAAACAGCAACTGCATCTGCATCTGGTCCGTCAGTTGAAGCGTTAAATACATCAAAACCGGCTTCAACAACACCAAAGTCTAATGCATACTCTACAGAAGCTCCACCAGTCCATTTCGGATCAACGATTCTATAACCACCGCGTCCTTCAACTTTCAACTGGTCATTGACTTTGTAGATTGCTTTAACTCCAAGGTTTTGCTTATTAATCAAATCTTTTCCAGTAGCAATAACTGTCAAATCATCATAACCAACGGTAACTTTTGCTGAAATGTGCTTAGTTTTATCAGTTGTTGCTTCGGTATCACTATTTTTGATAACCGGTCCATGAACTGCATAAACATCTAATGCTAAATCAACATCACTGACGCTTGTTGAAGCAGCAAGCTGTCCTTCCAAACCAAACTTTTCATTAGCAACGTTGTAGTTGAAATCACCTGAAACCATAACTGCAAAGTTGTCAAAATTAGCGTCTGCTTTTGCTCCAGCTACCAACAATTTAGATGTTGTAACATCATCTTTATCATCATAGTTTGTCTTAGAACCATAACCGGCGGCAACAGACAATGCTACGCCATCAGCAACCTCTAGGGCAGACACAGCACCGTAAACGGTAAAATCAAAAGCTAAATCGGCTTCTGCAATTGCATCACCGTCTTTGTCTTCTAAGTCTGTACCTGGTTTATAAGCACCAACTCCAACTGTGAAGTTTTTGTAAGTTCCTGTTACCCCACCGACTCTTGGAAGGTGAGATTTCATGTTGAAGGGCATGTAAACAGGAGCAGCGGTAGAGGTTTTCCACCAATCGTCTTCAATCATGTCGATAGCAGACTGTGCAAACGATGGGATGTCAACAATACCTAAGATGCTGACGCTCCACTCGTCACCGTAAATTTTAGCTTCTTTAATGGATGCTTTATATTTGATATCAAGGTTATCATACACATCCTTAGGATCCGTCATTCTAGCAATTCCGTCACGACCAAGACCAAATGTTAATTCAAGGTTAGCTGTGATTGAAGCATAGATATCACCTTCACCTTTAGCCTCGCCAAGAGCGCTACCAAATGTCAAAGTACCCTTTAGGTTAGATCCATTTTTAAACCCAGCTTCGCCGGTATCAAGGTCGTACCGTGCTGTTACATTTGCATTTCCCGTGAAGCCGGCGAATACCACACTGCCCACGAGTACTAGAACTAAAAGTACTGCAGAAATTTTCTTCATACTTCCTCCATAAAAATTCGGGACAGGCGCAAAGACCCGCTTCTTCCCTTTTCTCGTTATACTGGCCAAATTATAACAATGGCCTTTGTAGCTGTCAAGTTAAACTCTTTTTGAAAAGAAAAGTTACATGTTTCTCATACAAAAATGATTTAACTTGCCAATTCAAACTATCTTATACTATAAGTGCCATTTTAGAGGGTTATTATCCCCCCTTTCCAATAATTTAACTAGTTCTATAACACCACGGTTTTGGTGAAAATGCAATAGTTTTTATTGGGTCTTTTTACATTTTAATTTCTTGGTGTTTATGTGTTGTTGTTTTACTGTCAGCTTGACAATCAAAGCCAAAACAACCATATTTTGGCCATAACCTTACGTAGGAGAGTATACTACAATGAGTATTATTGAATTTATTGAAGCACGGGAGATAATGGACTCACGGGGAAATCCAACCGTTGAAGTCGATGTCATCTTGGAAGACGGATCTATGGGAAGAGCAGCTGTTCCTTCCGGTGCCTCAACTGGAGTACATGAAGCGGTAGAATTACGCGATGGCGATAAAACCAGATTCCTTGGAAAAGGAGTTCTTAAAGCAGTCGATAACGTTAATACATTAATTGCCCCGGAACTTGAAGGGATGGACGCCCTTGATCAGGTGGCAATCGACCAAACAATGATTGCCTTGGACGGAACACCAAACAAAGGTAAATTGGGAGCCAATGCAATTTTAGGTGTCTCAATGGCTGTGGCAAGAGCCGCTGCCGATTATCTGGGAGTTCCCCTGTTTAAGTATCTGGGAGCTTACCATGCATGCGTTTTACCCGTACCTATGGCCAATATTATTAACGGCGGAGCTCACTCCGACAACAAAGTTGATTTTCAGGAGTTTATGGTAATGCCAATCGGTGCTCCCTCAGTCAGAGAAGGCATCAGATGGACTGCCGAGGTATTCCACCATCTTAAAGACGTTCTTAAAAAGAGGGGATACAACACCAGTGTCGGAGATGAAGGGGGATTTGCTCCTGATTTGCAGTCCAATGAAGAAGCATTGGAAGTAATTATGGAAGCCATTAAAAATGCCGGCTATAGCGCAGCAAGAGACGGCGATTTCATGATTGCCTTAGACCCCGCCGCCAGTGAGCTTTACGACAAAGAGAGCAAAACTTACCAACTCAGATGGTCAACCGGTGAAAAATTGACAAGCAAACAGATGGTTGAACTCTGGACAAGTTGGGTAGAGAAATACCCCATTATCTCAATCGAAGACGGAATGGATGAGGATGATTGGGAAGGGTGGAAAATGCTCAGCGATGCAATCGGAGATAAAGTCCAGCTTGTCGGTGACGATTTATTTGTAACCAATACCGAAAGACTTGAAAGGGGAATCAAAGAGAAAATTGCCAACTCAATTTTAATTAAAGTCAATCAAATAGGAACCCTTACCGAAACTTTCCAAGCCATTGAAATGGCCCATAAAGCAGCCTACACCGCAGTCGTATCACACCGCTCGGGTGAAACCGAAGACGACTTTATTGCCGACTTGTGTGTAGCTTTACAGACAGGACAAATCAAAACCGGTTCAATGAGTCGCAGCGACAGATTGGCAAAATACAATCAACTGATGAGAATTGAAGATTACCTTGGTGACAGTGCCTCTTATGCAGGTCGCAAAGCTTTTAAAGTTTTAGATTCGTTTATAATCCCTTTAATCGGGTAGGAGGATGAGTCCTTGAGACTCATCCGACCTCCCA
>JBAYOE010000124.1:0-4890 GCA_041678405.1 Sphaerochaetaceae bacterium
AGTTTAGCGACCTTCTTGAGGCACAGGATAGAGAAATTTCGACCACAATGGTCTATGTTCGTCTTTTAACTAAACTTGTAAAAGACAAAGAAATCGGCAGACGGATAGTCCCGATAGTTCCCGATGAAGCCAGAACCTTCGGAATGGAAGGACTTTTCAGGCAGATTGGAATTTATTCCCCCGTAGGACAGCTTTACGAACCCCAGGATTCTGATAGTCTCATGTGGTACAGAGAGGACGTAAAGGGCCAAATCCTGGAAGAGGGGATAACCGAAGCCGGAGCTATTTCATCGTGGATTGCCGCAGGCACCTCATATTCAAACAACAATGTCCCGATGATTCCGTTTTACTCTTTCTACTCAATGTTCGGATTACAAAGAGTGGGAGACTTTGCTTGGGCAGCCGGTGACAGTCGCACAAAAGGATTTTTGATGGCTGCCACTGCCGGACGGACGACTATTAACGGTGAAGGGCTGCAACACGAAGATGGCCACGGCCTTATGATAGCGGCAACTTTACCGACATGTCACTCTTATGATCCTACTTTCAGTTATGAACTGGCTGTAATTATTCAAGACGGTCTAAAAAGAATGTTTAACGATGATGAGGATATTTTCTACTACATTACTTTAATGAATGAAAATTACACCCATCCACAAATGCCCAAAGGAGTTGAAGAGGGGATAAAGAAAGGTGCTTATCTCTTCCAAAAAGGTTCTTCTGGGGATCTTAAAGTTCAGCTGATGGGAAGCGGAACAATATTAAGAGAAGTTATTGAAGCCTCTAAAATACTTAAAGATGAGTTTAATGTTGATTCTGATATCTGGAGCGTTCTAGGAATCAACGAACTTAACAGAGAAGCCATAGAGGCAGAAAGATTTAATCGTCTTCATCCTCAAGAGAGTCCGAAAGTTCCTTATCTGACAAAAATAATGGAAAATCATAAAGATCCGGTTGTTATAAGTACCGATTATATCCGCTCATACGCCGAACAAATAAGAAGATTGTTACCAACAACGAATGTGACGATTCTCGGAACTGACGGCTATGGCCGCAGTGATACAAGAGGTGCCTTAAGGAGCTTTTTTGAGGTTGATCGGTACCATATAGCTTTAAGTGCCCTTCAAGGACTGGTCAAAGAGGGCCTGTTGAAGAATGAGGTTGTTTCTCAAGCCATAGAGAAGTTTGGTATAAACGCTGAGAAACCCAGCCCCTTATACCATTAAAGGAGCCTAAAATGGGAACTAAACAGATAGCAGTCCCACACATCGGGGATTTTACCGATGTGGCAATAATTGAAGTTTATATAAAAGAGGGGGATCTCATTGATGTTGAGGATCCATTAATTGCACTTGAGAGTGCAAAAGCAGTCACCGATATCCCCTCCCCTTTTAAAGGTAAAATAACTAAAGTTTTTATCAAAGAGGGCGATTTGGTCTCTGAAGGATCTCTATTAGCCGACATTGAAGTCGACCAAGAGACTTTGGCGGAAGTCAAAACTGAAGAACTACCCTCTCCTCCCATCGCAGAGGCCAAAAAAGAGGAACCAAAACAGGCAGAAATTGAACTACCTAAAGAAGAAATTCAACAACCTGTTATTTACAGCGGTGACATTTTCCATGCCACTCCCTCTGTCCGTAAATACAGCCGAGAATTGGAAGTCGATTTAGCGCAAGTTACCCCCTCCGGGCCAAACGGCAGAATCTTAAGAGAAGATGTTCAAAATTTTATTAAAAAAGCTTTAAAGCAACCGTTACAGTCTCAGACAGAGTTTGAACTGGAAGATTTTTCAAAATACGGAGAGATTGAGAGACAAGATCTCAGCAGAATTCAAAAACTTTCAGCTACTCACCTACAGAGAAGCTGGCAACTTATCCCTTTGGTGACCCAGTTTGACGAAGCTGATGTTACCGAGCTTGAGACCTTCAGAAAATCAATTAAAGAGGAACTTGCCAAAGAGGGTTTGAGAATCAGTATCCTCCCCTTTATTGTTAAAGCTGTTGTAAACGCCCTAAAAGCTTATCCGTCAATTAACAGTTCGTTTGACGGAGCCTCTGGTCAATTGATTTTAAAATACTACTACAACATAGGCATTGCCGTTGACACAGAAGAGGGCTTGGTTGTTCCTGTAATAAAAGATGCCGATAAGCTCTCAATAAAAGAGCTGGCTCAAATAATGGCCGAACTGGGAGAGAAAGCCCGCAACAAAAAGCTAAAAAGTACCGATATAGAGGGAGCTTCTTTCAGTATTTCAAGTTTGGGCGGAATCGGTGGAACCCACTTCACGCCTTTAGTTAACCCACCACAGGTAGCCATATTGGGCGTCTCTAAAATAGGAAAAAAGCCGCTCTATTTGGATGGTTCTTTTGTAGCAAGAGATATTCTTCCGTTTAGCCTCTCTTACGATCACAGAGCTGTTGACGGAGCTTTGGCGGTTCGTTTTACAACTTATTTGGCCACTCTTTTGTCCGATATTAAACGGACACTTTTATAGGAAGTTTGCCATGGAAAACAAAAAGTTTGATTTAGTTGTCCTAGGTGGCGGCCCAGGTGGATATACTGCTGCATTTAGAGCTGCTGATTTAGGTCGCTCGGTAACAATAATAGAGAAAGAGAACTCCTTGGGTGGGGTGTGTTTAAATGTCGGCTGTATCCCCTCTAAGACCCTATTACACCTTTCAGAAAGCTTATCTGATATTGAAGAGCTAAAAAATATTGGGATTAGTTTCTCTGATGTGAAACTTGATTTTGATAAAATAAGAAACCACAAAAACCAAGTTGTTCAAAAACTCTCTTCAGGATTATTACAGATGTGTAAAGCCCGAAAAGTTGAAATACTGAAAGGATTAGCAACATTCATTGATGATAATCAACTAAAAATCAAAACTGAAAAAGAGGAGTTTTCGGCTACTTTTAATGATTTAATAATAGCAGCGGGAAGCCGCTCTACCCTTTTGCCTGTTTTTGATACTGACGATAAAAGAGTTTGGGATTCAACAATTGCCCTTGATTTAAAAGAGATACCCAAAAGATTAACTGTCATCGGTGCCGGTATCATCGGATTGGAGATGGCTTCTATTTACTCGGCTTTTGGTTCTGAAATAACGGTAGTAGAACTTGCCGAATCAATACTGCCTTTTGTCGACAGAGATTTAAGACAGCCTCTGTTTAAAGAGATTAAAAAAAGGTACAAAGCCATCTACACTTCAACAAAGGTGACAAAGCTCGTTTTGTCAAAAGATAAACTGACTCTTTATCTGGAGGGGGAAAAAGTCCCAGAGTTCATCGAAACAGATACAGTTTTAGTAGCTGTGGGCAGGACGCCCAACACCGATATTTTAAATCTTGAAAACACTACAATAAAAGTAGATCAGCACAGTTTTATTACCACAAATTCCAGAATGGAGACAAGCGTAAAAAATATATATGCCATTGGAGACATTACCGGAAACCCAATGCTGGCCCACAAAGCTATTGCCCAAGCTAAGATTGCCTCTGAAGCTGCTTGCAAACTGAAAAGTGAATTTACCTCTTTGAGTATCCCTTCCGTTGCCTACACAAAACCTGAAATTGCATGGGTGGGCTTAACTGAAAATGAGGCACAACAAAAAAACATTGAATATAAAAAGGGTACTTTCCCATGGCAAGCCAGCGGCAGGGCTTTAAGTTCTTTGGCCGAGCAGGGTTTAACAAAACTCCTTTTTGATAACACAAGCAAAAGATTAATCGGAGCAGGAATTGTAGGTAAAAATGCAGGCGAGATGATTGGAGAAACTACTTTGGCGCTGGAGATGGGCTCTGATGCGTATGATATAGCTTTAACAATTCATCCGCATCCAACTCTCAGTGAAACAATAGTCGCTGCCAGTGAATTGAGTGAAAAGATAGCCACTGATCTAATTAACAAATAACACTGAAGCAAAACAGACTCCTCTAACATCTATTGGGTATGCTAGAGGGCTCTATTGTCAATGTTCTTAAAAAAAACTTCAATCTTAACTCCCTGTTTCCTTATCAGGAGCTGATAATAAAATCGATTCTGGACGGAGACTTATTTTTTAAAGAATTGGAAATTGACAACACTTTTAAAAACCAAATAGTTATTCTTCCCACCGGAAGCGGCAAGAGTATCTGCTTTCAGCTGCCCCCCTTTTTTTTAAAACATTTGACGGTAGTAGTCTATCCCCTACTCTCTTTAATGAATGACCAAAAACGGAGAATGGAGAAGGCTTCATTAAAGGTTGCCGAGCTTAAAGGTGCTCAAAGTAAAACACAGAGAAAACAGATATTTGATCAACTAAAGAAAAATGAAGCTCAAATTTTAATTACAAATGCCGAAACAATAACTCAAAAATCGGTAACCGAATTTTTAAAAACTCTCCCTATTTCTCTTTTTGTTGTCGACGAAGCACACACGGTAACTCAGTGGGGAGAAACCTTCCGTCCTTCGTACCTTCTGTTAAAAGAGACTATTAATCAGCTAAAAGTTAATCAGCTAATAGCTTTCACAGCAACTGCCTCTCCTTATATCCTTAAGAGAATCCGAGAGTTACTTTTTAAAGATGAAAATGTAAATATAGTTTACGGTAACCCAGACCGGCCCAATATCTATTACAGGAGCCTCCCCTCTTTAGCAAAAATACATGATTTAGAGTTTCTTGCCAAAGATTGGTTAAAGCGCCCTCTTATTGTTTTTTGTAACAGCCGTAAAAGATGCGAAACGGTTGCAGCAAATTTACAGTTACGATTTAGCGATATCCCGATACAATTTTACCATGCAGGACTCTCTTCTGTTCAAAGAAAAGAGATTGAAAACTGGTTCTTCGAAAAAGAGGACGCAATTCTAATCTCAACGAAAGCCTACGGAATGGGTTTGGATAAAAAGAACAT
>JBAYOE010000125.1:0-4819 GCA_041678405.1 Sphaerochaetaceae bacterium
GCGGGTAGCAATGAGCGGAACCGGAACCGAGATGAAGAATAATAAAGAAGTGCAAAAAGCATATTTGGGGATTGTATAACATGTATATAACTGAATTGATAATTAACGGACTCATTCAGGGAAGTCTGTATGCTCTAATTGCCATCGGTTTTACAATGGTTTATGGGATATTACGCCTAATTAACTTTGCCCACGGTGACGTGATGATGATAGGAGCATTCTTAACAATCGGATTGTTAAAGATCAACCTGCCGTGGCAAATCAGCATGCTGCTTATTCTGTTGGTCGGTGGGGCAGTCGGTTTTACAATAGACAAAGTCGCCTTTAGACCGATGCGGGGGGCCCCTCAGGTAACTGGCTTTATCGCCAGTTTGGCTTTATCGCTGTTGCTGCAGAATTTAGGAATTCTCTTGTTTTCAGCCCAGCCAAGAAACTTCTTTTTACCTGAATTTTTCAGAAAGACAACTCTTGTCTTTGGATTGGAAGTCCGCTATCTCTCATTTGTTATAGTATTTTCAACTTTTATTTTACTCACGATACTTCTGCTGTTTGTTAAAAAGACAAAGCTGGGAATTGCAATGAGGGCAACAGCCGAAAATTTACAGGTTGCAAGACTAATGGGAATCAGAGTTAACACCACAATTATGGTTGCTTTTGTGATAGGAAGCGGACTGGCTGCCTATTCAGGAATGCTCTGGGGAGGCCGTTACGGACAAGTAGACCCATTGATGGGTTTCCTTCCCGGCTTGAAGGCGTTTGTGGCAGCAGTTATTGGAGGAGTCGGCTCAATTGCCGGAGCGGCAATTGGAGGTTATATCTTAGGTTTCAGCGAGATTCTTTTTGTCGGACTTTTACCTGTGGGGATGAGCGGTTACCGGGATGCTTTTGTTTTTGGGTTGCTGATTATAATTTTACTCTTTTTACCTAACGGTATTTTAGGTACCTCTGAGGAGGTTAGAGCGTGAGATTAAAAGAACTTAATTTAAGAAGTAAAATACCTCCTATGGCTGTTTTAGGACTTATCGGTCTTATCTTTGTTGTTATCGTCGATAAATTTTTAAGTGCCTATATCACCAGCGTAATCAGTTTTATTTTCCTCTATATGATTTTGGCAGTCAGTCTGAATATAACCAACGGCTTTACCGGACTCTTTTCACTGGGACATCCTGCTTTTATGGGTGTCGGGGGTTACATAGCCTCTTTGTTAATACTTCCGGTCTTTAGAAAAGAATTTTTTCTTCCCGAATTGCCTCAATGGTTGGCAACTCAACAATGGTCTTTTTTCCCTGCAATTGTCATGGGGGGCTTGATTGCGGCAATCGTGGCTTTGATTATTGGATATCCTGTTCTCCGACTGAAGGATCACTACTTGGGTGTTGCAACAATCGGTTTGATATTCATTGTCAAAGTCATTTTGAAAAACAATGAGCAATACACAAGAGGGGCTCTGGGATTAAACGGACTGGAGTTTAAAACCTCGATATGGTGGATCTATTTTTGGTTGGTTATAACAGTCTATGTTGCTTGGAAACTGAAATTCTCCTCATATGGGAGAACGATGTTGGGGATGAAGGAAAATGAGATGGCCTGTAGCTGTCTGGGCAGTAATGTGACGGCCTTAAAGATTATGGCTTTTGTCATCGGTGCTTTTTTTGCCGGGGTATCAGGGGGCTTGTGGGCCCATTTGACCACGGTAATAACACCTGATTCTTTCAGCCCCTCATTGGCATTTAACTTAGTTGTAATGCTGGTTATCGGGGGTACCGGAAGCATTTCGGGCTCTTTGATAGCAGCCGGTGGAATCTCTTTGTTGATTGAGTATTTAAGGCCTTTGGAAGAGGCTTTGGGAATGTATGGATTGGGTCAAATACTGATTTCTGTGGTTCTGCTTTTTGTTTTGATTTTCAGAACCAGAGGACTGTTGGGCTCTTCTGAGCTTAAATTTCTCCAGAAGGAGGTATAAATAAGGTCTACTTAACGGTAGATTAAACCAGTAAAAAACGTAATTAAGGAGGTAAGTTATGTTAAAATTACTGAAAAAAGCTAGACCTGTTGCACTCGTGCTAATACTGATTCTTTTGTCGACTAGCATCCTTATGGCAGCAGGAAAGGCAGAGGACGCCAAGGATAAGCCGATTAAACTTGGGGGGATGTACAACTTGACAGGAGGTTTCTCCTCAATTGATGCACCCGGCCTCAGTGGCGCTAAGCTGAAAGCAAAGCTCATAAACGAAGCCGGAGGAATCCTCGGTGGACGGATGATTGAGGTTGTCGGTTATGATACGCAAACCGACCAACAGGCAGCCGCCACTCAGTCAAAAAGGGCAATAGACCAAGGTGTTGTAGCAGGCTTGGGCTATGGGGATACAACTTATGTAATGGCAGCTGCCCCTCTTTATCAGAGTGCAGGGATTCCGTTTGTCACCAGTGGGGCTACTCACCCAGACCTACCAAAATGGGTTGGGGATATGTTTTTCATGGTGCCGTTTGGAGATGATGACCAGTCGTATGCCATTGCCGACTTTGCATGGAATACTTTAGGTGTCAGAAAAGTCGTAATTTGGACAGATGACTCAATGGACTTCACATTAGCCCTCTCAAAATTCTTTAAAGAGCGGTTCATAGAGCTGGGCGGAACGATTATTCATGAACTGTTTTATCAGACAGGGGATACCGATTTCTCTGCCCATATAGCCCGCTTACGTGATGCCAGAGATGCAGAAGCTGTTTTTGTAGGCTCTGTTCCCAACGAAGCAGGACTGACTGTAAAACAGATTAGGGAAGCAGGGATAAAAATTCCTATAATCAGTGCCGACGGTTATGATACTGAATTAGTCGCTACTGTTCCCGGACCTGCTTTAGCCAATGATGTTTATTTCTCAACACATACATACCGCAGTGATGATCGACCTGAGGTTTTAAACTTTATTGAAGAGTACATTAAAGAGTACAAACGTGAGCCCGAAAATGCTTTTGCAGCCTGCGGATTTGATGCAGTAGGTTTAATTGCCGATGCAATTGAAAGAGCTGGAACAACCGAAGGTAAAGCCTTGCAGAAAGCTTTGGCTGAAACCAAGAATTACCAAGGGGTAACCGGTCAAATTGCTTACACACGTCCTTCAAGAGTACCTGTAAAACCGATTGCCATTATTGGAGTCCAAGGTGGCAAGTTTGAGTATCTCGACACATGGTGGCCTGAACTCTAATTTAAAGAACAAACTCGGAGCCTTCATGGCTCCGGGTTCACCTAATTAAAAGGAGAAAGAGGTGAATACTGTAAAACTTGAAGAGTTAAATGAGAAGAGTTTTGTTGAGGGAAAATATGATAAAGCAATTTTAACCCTCGGAGCAACCGAAAGTCATGGTCCCCATCTTCCTTTCGGTACCGATTTGTATACCCCTTATGATATTGCTTTAGATGTGGCAAAAGAGCTGGGTAACACGTTCGTAATTCCCCCTATGTGGTATGGAATGAGTATCCACTACCAACACAAACCTATGAGTATAACTTTGAGTTTAGAAACTTTGTCTAAGCTTATTTATGAGGTTTTGGAATCTTTACACCGCTGGAACGTTAAAAAGGTTTTAATCATCAATGGTCATGACGGAAATATTCCCTGTATTGAGACTGCCGTAAGGAATATGAAGGCAAAATACCCAGATATGAACATGGCTTGGATAGGTGCTTGGTGGGCAAAAGTAAAAGCTCTGATTCCAGAAGGGACATTGGAAGTCTGGGATGGTTTAGGCCATGGAGGAGAAGGGGAAACTTCAATCACTATGGCGACTGTACCGCATCTATGTAACTTAGAACATGCGGTAGGTATGATTCCAGAAATGGATCCAGTTGTTGATTTAGTGTGGAATTTTGAAGATATCACAGATTATGGAGCCAGTGGAGCCCCTAAAAAAGCCACTATGGAAAAAGGACAGATAATGAAAAAGGCCTTAACAGAATATTTTATTGATTTTGTTAAGAGAATGGATAAACAAGGGTGGAGGTATAAGTCATCCTAAAACGAATTTTAATTCTTCACACAGGGGGAACATTTAGCATGCTGGAGAGGTTGGGGGTAATGGAGAGCCCAAAGGGCGACCTTGCCGAAGACCTCCTTCTGGCAGTTCCCGAATTAGGACAGATTGCCGAGGTAGAAACGGTAGTCCCCTTTACTCAAGACAGCGCCGAGTTGACTTTGGATAACATCAACCGGCAGGCTGAAATTATTGCCAATAACTGTGACCATTTTGACGGCTTTGTAGTCATCCATGGAACCGACACTATGGCCTATACGGCTTCTGCTCTCTCCTTTATGCTGAGAGCTCTCAACAAACCGGTTATATTCACCGGCAGCCAACGCCCGTTTATGCAAATAAGAACTGACGCAAGGACTAATCTGATTAACTCAGTTGAGATAGCAACCAGTGCATTCAAAGAGACTGCAATCTTTTTCGGCAACAAACTGTTAAGGGGAAACCGTTCAACCAAAGTCTCGACTTGGAAGTTTGAAGCTTTTGAGAGCCCGAATTTTCCGTTGCTCGGGGAAGCCGGAATGAATATTAATCTCAACTTAACCACTAAACATATTCTTCCCACAGATCAGCAGTTTAGCCCGTTTTATAATCTAAACTCTTCCCTCTTTATAATTTTTATCCACCCGGGACTTCAAATAGGCCCCTTAAAAACTCTTTTGGATACTTCGTTAAAAGCTTTTATTATTGTTGCTTATGGGGCGGGCAATCTCCCGACAAGCACCGAAGTCGGTCTGGTGGATTTTGTAAAAGAGGCTATAGAAAGAGAAAAGATTGTCGCAGTAAATAC
>JBAYOE010000126.1:0-4791 GCA_041678405.1 Sphaerochaetaceae bacterium
CTTATCTTGATTTGATTAAAAAAATCAGAGCAAAGATACCGCATGCGGCAATCAGATCGACATTCTTATTGGGCTTTACCAATGAAAACGAAAAAACATTTAAAGAGCTGTTGGAATTTGTCAAAGAGGCTCAACTGGATTGGGCAGGAACATTTATCTACTCTAAAGAGGACGGGACACCGGCTTTTAACGATTCAAAGAGTCTCAGTCATAAAATAAGGGTAAAAAAAGCCGCTAAATGGCAAAAAGAGTTGGAGAAGATACAACAGGAAATCACCCAAAACAGGTTAAAACGATTTGTCGGAACGAAGCAGTTTGTTTTAATTGAAGAGTTAATTGAAAATGAGGATTTGGCCATTGGAAGGACAATTTACCAAGCCCCGGAAATTGACGGGTTAACGGTGGTTATGGGACACTCTTTACAAGCCGGTTCTGTGATTGAGTGTGGTATAAGAGAAGTCCGTGGAATTGATTTAGAGGCTGTCGCCATTACCGGATGAGGGAGAATTTTAGTGGGAAATATAGAGTATTACCTGAGTCAACTTAACAAACAGCAAAAAGAGGCAGTCTTAGAAAACAGCCGTCCTCTTTTAGTTTTAGCCGGAGCAGGTTCAGGTAAGACAAGGGTTATCACAACAAAGATAGCTTATGCCATAGAGGTTTTAAATCTCCAGCCCTATGAAATTCTCGCTGTTACTTTTACCAACAGGGCTGCCAAAGAGATGAAAGACCGCGTGGAACAGATGGTAAAGGGAGTCGACCTCTCTGAGATGCACATCAGGACATTTCACTCTTTTGGTGCTTGGTTGCTCCGCCGTTACGGCTCTTCTGTTAATCTAAAAAGCGGTTTCACTATCTATGATGACGATGATTCACTTTCGGTTTTAGCCTCCTGTTTTCCGACGGAGAGAAAAAATGATTTGATTCCCGTTTCAAAGGCAATTTCTTTAGCCAAAGATAGAAACCTAACTTACAAAGACCCCAAACTGAAAGAGTTTCGCCATGATGAAAACTTTGTGTCCCAATTTGAAAAATATGAACAGAAGTTAAGAAAAATTGGGAATGTCGATTTTGCCGATTTAATAGTCAGATCATTGGAGCTGTTAAAAAAAGATAAGAGTGTCGCTGAGAAAATCAGAAACCGGTTTAAGATGATACTGGTAGATGAGTACCAAGACTCAAATATCTCCCAATTTAAACTGTTAAAAGCGTTGGTGGGTAAAAATACTTTTATCTGTGTCGTGGGAGACGATGATCAAAGTATTTATCGTTTCAGAGGTGCCGAAGTAGAAAATATCCTCAGCTTTCCCGATGTTTATCCCAATACAAGGACGATTAAGTTAGAGCAAAACTACCGCAGCACTAAAAGAATTATAAACTTAGCTTCTTCAATAATCGCCAATAACACTTCCCGACATCCTAAAACACTCTTTACAGATGCCGAAGAGGGCAGTGCAATCCGTTTATTAGCCTTAAAAGATGAAAGAGAAGAGGCTCTACGTATCGCCACTGAGATAAAAGGGCGCAACATTGTTAACAACAGCGCAATTCTTTATAGGACAAATGCCCAGTCGGTTGCTTTTGAAAAGCTCTTCATTAGCCTAAAGATTCCTTATAAAATTATCGGCGCTTTACGTTTTTATGAGAGGGAAGAGATTAAAGACGGTCTTGCTTTATTGGCTCTTTTATTAAACCGAAACGATGAAATCAGTTTTAAAAGGGTGGTAAACAAACCCACCCGCTCTTTGGGTGCAGTAGCCATTGCCAATGTTTTAGAGATTGCCGAAAGTAAAAACATAGATTTAATAGCGGCTTTAAAATTGTACGGAGAAAAAAAGAACTCTCTGGGAGCAAGAGAATTTGTTGCGGTCATTGAGAGTGCTGAGACCGAAATTTATAAGGGCAATGGTTCTATGCTCAGCTTGATGCTTCATAAATCTAAACTCTACAGCCATTATTTGAAATACGACAGTAAAAACGAGACCGATAAAGTCGATAACCTTGAGAACTTAATCTCTGCTGTTGATGAATACCCATCCACTTTGGAAGGGTTGACGGAGTTTATGGAGTCATTGACTCTTGATCCCACTACTTTAGGCTACAGTGACCCTTCCGATAAAGAGGGTATTACCCTGATAACCATGCACAACACAAAAGGCCTTGAGTTTGATAACGTCTATGTTACGGGCTTAGAGGAGGGACTTTTCCCCTCCCGTTCTAGTGAGAGTCGTTCCGATATCGAAGAGGAGCGGAGAATCTTTTATGTGGCGGTAACAAGGGCAAAAAAAGAGCTGACTCTCACCTACTGCACAAGACGTCTTATTTGGGGAAGAATCAACTACTTCTATCCGTCTCGGTTTTTAAAAGAGTTGGATCGCTCTTTAATAGAGGAGAAAAGAGAACTGCCTGTTACTGATTCAACCTACGAAAACATAACAAGAAATTATTCGCCGACTGTTATTTTAAAACCGGTAACTTCTTTTAAACAGAGGCCAAAGGTTGAGAATCGCTCTTTTGTTGTCGGTGAAAGGGTGTATCATAACAGATACGGAGAGGGGAAGATTCAAAACATAAAAGCTTTGAAAAATACTGAGATGGTTGACGTAAAATTTTCCGATGGATCTTGTATCTCTTTTTTCAGTGATACCCCATTGTTGGAAAAGGTGGAGGAATGATATGAAATCTCTGTTTCCGGTAATTCAAAGAGCCCGGGGTTACTACCTTTACGATAACAAAGGGAAACGTCTTTTAGACTTGTACCAAGACGGCGGTAAAGCGATTTTGGGCCATACCCCCAATAAACTGCAAAATGTATTTAAAAGTACCGTTGCCAAAGGACTATTGGCTAACTATCCCTCTGTTTATAAGAGAAGATTTGAAAAACATCTTAAACAACTGTTGCCTAATTACAATGTTGTGGGTTATTTCTCCGATTATAGCCATGTTTCTCAATTTCTAGGAACACCTGTTGAAGAACCCTTCTTCCCCAAAGGCAATAAAGGTCAATTTTGGCGCCCGTTTTTGGAAAAGACAGAGATAAACAGTGATTTCATTATCCCTATTTTACCTCTTCCCGGAAGTTTTGCTCCGGTAGTTCTATGTGTAAGAGAGGGAATTAAGCGAGAGGTTGTACCCAATTCGATAGCTGTTTCTCCTGTGGTTTTTGCCCTTTTAACAAATACAATAAATTCTCTTATTGCTCAAAGAGAACCTTTTTTAAAAACAAATCCTCTCAGTGAGATAGCTTTTTACTGTAACGGTCCCTACTGTTTGACAAATTTAGATGATGACAAATACAGGGAGTTTTGGCTTTCGGCTTTGGATGTAAATATCCTTTTACCTCCGACATCAGCTGAACCGATAATCGTTGCACCGCTTTACAGTGAAGGGGAGTTTAAGAAGTTTATGAGTGTCGCAAGGCAGTTTCTGAAGAGCTGAGACTTGACATATTGAGCAAGAATATGTAAAGATACACCGCTGAATGTTGAATTTTACACGAGGGGTAATTCCTCTCCTAATTATTAGGGTATTTAGATGAAAACTATTTTTGTGAAACCGGCTAAAATTGAGAAGAAATGGTACTTAATCGACGCCGAAGGGAAAAACTTAGGGAGAGTTGCTGCTGCAGCCGCTAAGATTTTAAGAGGGAAAAATAAGCCTGAATTCACCCCCCATCAGGATATGGGCGATTTTGTAATCATTGTTAACGCTGAAAAAGCAGCTTTAACCGGAAACAAAAGAGAAGACAAGGTCTATTATCGTCATACCGGCTATCCCGGTGGACTGAGAAGTGAAAACTACGAGAAACTAGTTGCGCGTAAACCGACTACCCCAATGGAGAAGGCTGTCAAAGGGATGCTTCCCAAAGGACCGTTGGGTTATAAAATGTTTACTAAAGTAAAAGTATATGCAGGGGACAAACACCCCCACGAAGCACAACAGCCGATTAAGATTGAGATTTAAGTAGGAGCTAAGACGTGGCTACAAAGAAAAATGAGAAAGATACAATTAATTTAGGGATGGGGACAGGAAGAAGAAAGACCAGCGTCGCCCGTGTATATTTACGTGACGGTGAGGGTAAAATCACCATAAACGGCCGTTCGGTAGACCAATATTTTACCAATCCCCTTTATGTCTATATGGTGAAACAACCTTTGGATGTAACCGATAACCTAGCTAAGTTTGATCTTATCATTAATGTTCACGGCGGCGGTCAAACCGGTCAAGCCGGAGCCTGTCGTCACGGTATTGCCCGTGCTTTAGTCGATTATGATGAGAACAACCGCTCTGCTCTTCATTCCAACGGTTTTATGACCAGAGATTCAAGGATGGTTGAGCGTAAAAAATATGGTCAGCCCGGAGCAAGACGGAAATTCCAATTCTCCAAACGTTAAACTATGGCTTTTGCCACAATTAAAAGGGGAGCAAATAGGACCTACTCGGTCTTATCCGAATACAGCTCCCCCTTTTTTATTTCCAAAGAACTTTTAGATAAATTTTCTCTGAAAATTGATTCTCAATTAACAGAAGAGGAGTTTTACAGCTTAAAAGAGAAGGTTCTCTCTTTCAACTGCCGTAAAAAAGCTTTGGAATATCTGAGCAGAAGGGAACACACCACAAAAGAGTTAAAGATTAAACTTTCACAAAAAGATTTTCCCCCTGAAATAATCGATAAACAGTTAGAAAAGCTGGAAAATGAAAATCTTCTAAACGATAAAAGGTTTGCCCAACAGTTAATCTATTCTCGGCAACTTAAAAACCCCGAAGGGCCGGCTTTATTAATTCAGAGGC
>JBAYOE010000127.1:0-4770 GCA_041678405.1 Sphaerochaetaceae bacterium
AATAGCTTCTCTCTGTTCAGTGAATATCAAATTATAGTTTCCCCAATACATATCGGGAATGATAACGGAGTCCCCTTTGTCTAAGAACAGAGAAGCTACCACACTTATAGAGTGAGTTAATCCTCCTGTTACAACAGGAAGACTGCATTTTTTCCCCTCCATGGCAGGATTTTTTGCAACCATTTGCTCAAACCATTTTTTTCTCAGTTCCAAAGTCCCTGCAGTGGGAGCATACGGAAAAACATCATCCACACCCAGACTCTTATCAAAACCTCTGTAAATGGAGTCAATGCACATTGCTTTACCCTCTGAGGTGGCAATGCCGATTGTGGCATTATATTTATGGGCCTTTTCCTTTGCCTCAGCTGATTGACTTATTATCCCTTTTGGGAAGTACATTCTTTTTCCGTAATCCGATAAAAGTTCGGCTACAAGAGATCCTTCCAAAGTTGTATTTAGCTCTTTTGCCAATGGGTTCATACTCTCCTCCTATGTGTAAACTCTCAGTTAATCATAACTGGCTAAATAGCTTTAGTGAAGAGCAATTAATTAGTTCTGTTGACCGTATTTACTTAAAAAAGGTATTATTGAACTAAATATTGAGTTTTTACTAAGGAGCAGACGTGAAAAAGCAAAAAAGCAGTTATCTTTCAAATAAGGTGGTTGCTACAATACTGGCTATTTTTTGTACATTTTTGTGGGGGAGTGCCTATCCGGCAATAAAGCTTGGGTATGAACTTTTTAAGGTTGATGTTAGTGATACCGCAGCAAAATTGGCATTTGCAGGAGTTAGGTTTTTTATTGCCGGTTTGCTTGTCTTGATTTTTTATAAATTCCAAAATAAAGATGGGCAAAAACTGAGAGACCTAGACAGAGGCCATTGGTCAAAAATAGTTATTTTGTCTTTAGCCCAAACGGCAGTTCACTACTATTTTTATTACATTGGGCTCTCTTATACCAGTGGGGCAAAAGCCTCTATTCTCAATGGAGTCAGTGTCTTTTTCAGTGCCCTATTAGCTCACTTCTTTTACTCTGATGATAAGATTTCTTTTACCAAAGGGGTGGGGATTGCCATCGGCCTTTTTGCTGTTATCATGGTTAACTATGAAAAAAACATTGGTCTCTCTTTTACGATTACTGGAGAAGGTTTTGTTTTGATGGCCTCAGTATTTGGTGCAATCGGTTCTCTTTACAGTAAAAGAGCCAGCCAAAGTGTCAATCCGATTTTACTTACAGGAACTCAACTGACAATCGGAGGAATACTGTTGATGGCAGTAGCTTTCATCCTGGGAGCCTCTTTTCCGGCTTCAGGTGCAAAAGGGTACCTGCTGCTCTTATATATGGCACTGCTCTCTTCTTTAGCTTTTACTCTGTGGACAATGCTGCTGAGACACAACAAAGTCAGTTCAATAACTGTCTTCTTTTTCCTCATTCCGGTTTTTGGGACACTGTTGTCGGCACTGGTACTTAAAGAGTCGGTTTTCAAGTTGCAGTATCTAGTTGCATTACCGTCTGTGGCAATAGGAATCTATTTGGTTAACAGGTAGCTTTTAAAGCTGTTTTTATATCTTTCTCTATCAGAGGAGCCATACTCGGGCTATAAAAACGGGTATCAATGTTTTGTAAGGAAGCTTTAACTATCTCTTTTAAGTTAGGTTTTTCTTTAGCTATTTGGATTAATACCTTTATGGCAATTCGACTGCAAATAGGATTTTTGTAATCAATGTTTAAAATAACATTGTCGATAATAGGCTCTATCTTATCTGAAATATCCCACTTTGCCAAAGAACCGATTAAAAGCAGGCTTCTGGTTCGGATATAAGAGTTATCTGAACTAAGCATCAAAGAAAATTCATCAAAATAACGGTACAGGGAAGGAGATTTTTCACTCTCTTTTAGTAGGATATTTAAGGCTTCATAGCCTTTATCGTGTTCTTTTGATTTTAAACTTTCAATTAGAGTCTCTATGTCCATGCGTTTATTATAATTCAAAGTAATTAGAAACAAAAGAAGGCTGCTTAAATTTGCAGCCTTAGAAGATTTGGAGGTAAGGGGAATTGAACCCCTGACCTTTTGAATGCCATTCAAACGCTCTAGCCAACTGAGCTACACCCCCAAATTCATTGCTAGAATATAGTTGAAAGGGCATATAGTCAAGGTAGCCTAAAAAAGATTGTTTTCAACGCAACTCAGAAGAAATTTGCAAAACTTTAAGGACTGGATTAGATGAAAGTAAAACAAAAAAGCAACTATTGGGAAATTCCCAACAGTTCAGTTCAATGTGAAGTTTATGGGAAAAAGAAGAGTCACTGCGACCGGCACTCCTTTAAGAAGTGCAGGCTCAACAGTCAGCTCGCTAAAAGCGTTAAGTGCAGCCTGGCCAAAATCAGAAGAGCTCTCTTGCTCTATAATTGCTTTGACAATTTTCCCGTCAGTAGCAATATAAAGACGTACCATCGCCCTGCCTTCTCTGTTTTGGCGTTTTGCCACAATGGGATATTTAATTCTCTCTTTAAGTACTTCGTAATCAAACCGAGGTGGTTGAGTTGCTTCATCAACTTCAATGTACTGTTCCAAGGGGATAAAAGAGTTCTTTGTTTCTGGTTTTGGAGGAATTCTAAACGGAACTAAAAGAGTCTGCACTAAGGGGATGCTTTTTAATACGGGAACAGGCTTTAATTCTCTCTCATGGAAGGGTTGCTCTTCTAAAGGTTCTTCACCTTCGGTGTTTTCTTCATCAATCGTAATATTTTCTTCCTCAAAGAAGAGGGTGGCTCTTATTGACTGGGGGATGGGAACATCTTCTAAAACTTCTTTTGGTAAGGGGATAAAAAGAGAGCTGACAGCCAAGGCAATTACAAAAATACTTAAAACAATCTTTCCTAAATTACTCATTGGCCTGCCTCACTAAAAGCTGAATAGTAGTAACTGAGTTTTGTTTTAAGTAATTTATTAGGGGGAAGATTACCTCAAAGGGTGTTGTTTTATCACTATAGACAGCTATTTTTTCACTCAATGGAATCTCTTCAAAATTTATTTGGGCTTTATCGAGATAAAGAGTTCCCTCTTTATCAATGAAAAGAGAATGTCCCTCTATAGAAGCTTTTTCCCCCTGACTTGATTGGGGAAGATTTGAGTTTTCAAATAGTTGCGGTGAGGCTATCAAAATTATTAAGAAAAAAAGGAGAAGTAAAAAAGCAATATCACTCATTGAACTATTGAAATTGTTTTTTCTCCTTTTCATCACATTTGCCTCAAATTCACAGAAATCTCTTTTCTGTTTAAAACACTTAAAACAGAGACGACATCTTGCCAAGGAACACTCCCTTCAACCGTTAAATTGGTCTTTTGGCCTGTTTTTAACAGAGAGTTCAGAGTAACTTCGTCTATTTTTTTATTTTCGGCAAAAAGGCCTTTCGATGAGAGAGTGAGGTTAAAGATTTCCCCCTTTTCCTCACTTCCCAAGCCGCTGTTTGTATCAACATTGAGTGAATATTCAACCGAAGTTATTATGAGTACCAAAAAGAAGAGAATAAGGAGAAATGCGATATCGCTGGGTTGTGTTCCGTTTATTTTTCTTCTACGCATATTTTTGAAATAGCTATATCTAAAATAAATGCAAAAGCAGAGGCTGTTACTGAAATAATCAGACCAAAAGCCGTGGTATAGAGTGCTTCATAAAGGCCCGCTGCGACGATTTGTATATTTATTGAAGTTGCATTTGAGATAGATTTAAAAGCATCAATCATCCCTGTAACCGTCCCTAAAAAACCAATTATTGGAGCAGTGACAACAATAAAATCTAAAACAGCCAACGGAGATTCCAGTTTGTCTTTTGCTAAGATGACTTTTCGTTTTGAATAAATCATTAAAGCGAAAACTCTCTCCAAAAAAACAATAACAGTTACCACAATCAGACCAAAGAGAGGCCACATAAGCGGCCCCCCAATTAACATTAAATCAAACAGAGAGTTAGCCATAGTTACCCCTTAGAACTCCCAAGTTCCGCCAAGGCGCACTTTTAAAGTGGGCATTGGATAATCTTTGTAGGTTTGGTACTGTGCGTTAAAGAGGTTGTCGATTGCAGCATAGGTTTTTAAGTTTTCCAGAAGCTGTAGATTCACTACTAAGTTAGCTACAAATGCAGTTTCAAGAGAGTCTGTCTTTCCTAAAAGTTGTCCCTCTAAAATGGCTTGTACAATTCCCTTTTCATAACTGACTGAACCTTTTGCCGTATGTTTACGAACATTAGGCACTTCTATCCCATCTTCGATGGTGTTGGGTGCTGAAATATCATATGTTTGGTTAAAGAGGTAATTTAAAGAAATGGTAAATTCATCCGATAAGTTCAATTTTAAAGTCTGCTCTGTCCCCATATAGAGGCTGTGTCCAATATTTTGAGGAACCCAAAATTCATCATAACCAATGGCATTATTAACATCCCTGAAAAACCCTATCCCCTCCCAATTAATGAGTTTGTTCTCATAGGAGAGGCTTAAGTCGAGATTAATACCCTTCTCATTTTTAAGATCCGGATTTCCCATATAAGGCCAGTACAACTGACTGAAAGAGGGGACCAGTTCAGCATAACTTACAGTTGTTTTAAGTTTTAAGTTATCAACAATTTCCCACACAGCACCCAGGGAAGCATTAGGGGCAAATTCTTTGGTGTCACTTAAGAAAAGAAGATTAAAGCTGGGGTGCACAGACAGTTTACCGCTAAAAAGATAGATACTGCCGGTGGCAAACAGAGAGGGGCTTAAGCGGGTG
>JBAYOE010000128.1:0-4745 GCA_041678405.1 Sphaerochaetaceae bacterium
AAAATTAAACACTGCTAAAAAAGTTGAAGAATTTTCATTTTCTGAAGTTTCTCTTGTAATTAATCAGCTTGCTGAATGTAAAAAGTGTAATTTTGAAGGAGACTGTAATAATTGTGGCAGTTCAATTTCAGCCTTCTTTAAATCGAAAAAGTAACTCAAGATAATTAGTTATCCCATATCCCAACTTCTAATTGATAGTCACAATTATTAGTGAAGAGGAATTATTTAAGTCTCGCTATCTCTTTTAATAAGATACCTTCAGCCATTTCTTCTCTACGGCCTTTTAGTTTCATGCAGCCGAGATACACCTGTACGGGAGGCGCCACTTGCTGGTTTTCAATAATCCTGGCGTAGTAAAGTAATCCGTCACTAGTTACAATGTGAATTTGTACATTTGTACCGGAATCGACCTGTTTACACTCTGCTACTTTCAGAAAAGAGCTGAGACGTCTTTGGGGTACCAGCAGATGTATTTTAGAGTACCTCATAACCGGTGCATACCTAACTCCGCCTGCAAAACCGGTTAAATAACACCCAATATCTGAGTCAGCTTTTATTTGGTGTATCGTATTTTCAAATTCTGCTATTCGTAAAAGTGTATGACAAACTATTATATTAAATGACGATGATTTTTCTAAATATGCTTCTGCCCAAGCAACCATAATTGATTGCGGACTGAGAATCTGTAATTCTTTTGAGGACATCTTTGCCCAAAGCTGTTCACAGAGATAGTCTTAAACTTTGGAAACCTGCCCAATGCTCCACTGCGGTTTTTTTGAAAGAAAGCTCAGCTTCCATTGATGGGTCACATCACGCATGATTTCCCTTAAAATCAGTGACGATATCTTAGAGGATGGATCGAATATATTTTTGGCAGTGTGTTTTTTGGGAAACTTGTTTAAATGTCCTTGGTCGCTGATGTACATGCAATGGATTAACAATCTGCAGTTCTATGTATCCGAAATCCAACTGCTCACACACTTTCGCAGATTCTTTAGAAATATAAGGAGCTATGATTATTTTATAATCAGATTTTTGATTTTGTTCTTCATCTTTTAGGTTAGCTATAATAGAAGGATAAGACCTACTTAAAACAGTAACACTAGGGAGTGCAGTCGTTTTGTCTTTAAAGATAAGATTGACGTCAAATCCATCTTTTCTATCATGTAAAAAATCATAGCGGTCTATTATAGGGACTTTTGCCATGTATTTACTTAACAGCCCATACGTTTTTACATAAGTTGCAGAAGAAACTTTCATTAAAAAGGCTCCTTTCACCACGGTGATGAAACCAGTACATATAGTGAAGCTAGAAGTTGCAACAATTTTTTAATTCAGCTTTATTGGGATTTAATTTAAAAGTTGCTGTTTCTTCAGAGAGTAGTTGTTACTTGACTCTCTTTCTTCCTCTTACTACCTTTATTCTTAAATAGGAGAATATTTTATATGGCTATACTGCCTGAAATTGAGAGAAGAAGGGCTTATAGGGCTCTCAGTAGTGACCCTATCGATAAAGAAGTTTTAACCAGATTAGCCCAGGCTGCTCATATGGCACCTTCCAGTGCCAATAATCAGCCTTGGAGGATTGTTACCATTGCTGATAAAGAGAGATTAGAAGAGTTTCACGAAGTTTTAACAGGGGGTAACTATTGGGCTAAGAAAGCTCCCGCTATAAGTGCTTTTGTAACCAATCCTGCCTGGTCACTACGAACAGACCAAAGAGACCTTGCCTTTTTTGAATTGGGAATGGCAGCAATGGCTTACCAAATTCAGGCAACAAGTGAAAATCTAATAGCCCATCCAATTATTGGATTTGATTATGCCAAAGCAAAGAAATTTTTGGGATTAAGTGAAGAAGAAGTTTTAGAAGTATTAATAATTGTCGGTAAAGCAGGAGACACCAATCACCTCAGTGAAAAACATAAAATAAATGAAAATTCCAAAAGAGACAGAAAAGCTTTGGATGAAATATTTTCATTTGATTTGTGGAATAAAAACTTAGCTCGAAAGTAACTTGTTGACCCCTTTAAACCAATTAGGTAGACTTAGCTGGATTTGTAAAGTTTAAATTAGGAGAAATTGAATGGATAATAAAACATTAGCGAATGCCCTGCGTATATTGAGCATCGATGCAGTTCAAAAAGCAAAATCGGGTCACCCCGGGGCACCCATGGGAATGGCTGATATCGCCCAGGTGCTTTGGAATAACCATCTTAAGCACAACCCTAAAAATCCCCACTGGGCAGATAGGGATCGCTTTGTCCTCTCAAACGGACACGCCTCGGCACTCTTGTATGCATTGTTGCATTTAAGCGGTTATGATTTACCCCTTGAAGAGTTAAAAAACTTCAGACAGATGGATTCAAAAACAGCCGGGCACCCCGAGTACAGAGATACAGAAGGGGTAGAAACAACTACCGGGCCCTTAGGACAGGGCTTTACCAACGCAGTGGGAATGGCTTTGGCCGAAAAAGTTCTGGCTGCTCAATTCAATAAAAAAGATCTGGAAATTGTTAATCATTATACCTACACATTTTTAGGTGACGGTTGTCTTATGGAAGGAATCAGCCACGAAGCAGCCTCTTTAGCCGGTACATTGGGATTGGGTAAACTGATTGCCCTCTATGATGATAACGGAATCTCCATAGACGGAAAAGTTTCCGGGTGGTTTGCCGATGATACCCCTAAAAGATTTGAAGCTTACAACTGGCACGTCATCAGAGACGTTGACGGTCATGATGCTGTTGCTATCGATGTCGCTATAAAAGAGGCTAAAAAAGTTGGCGATAAACCGACTCTGATTTGTTGTAAAACAGTAATCGGAGCAGGCTCTCCCAATAAAAAAGGGACAGCAGACGTCCATGGAGCTCCCTTAGGAGACGAAGAGATTGCTCTAACCAGAAAAAATCTTAACTGGCAGTATGAAGAGCGCTTCTTTATACCACAAGAAATTTACAAAGAGTGGGATTTCACTGAAAGAGGAAAAAAACAGCAAGAGAGCTGGAATGCCCTTTTTGCAAAATACAGTGAAAAATTCCCCGAAGAATCAGCTGAGTTTAGCAGAAGAATGGCAGGAGAACTTCCTGCAAACTGGAGCACCGTCTTTGATGCTTTCATTGCAAAACTCCAAAAAGAGAAAGCAAATGTAGCAACCAGAAAAGCCAGTCAAATGGCTTTGGAAGAGCTGGGAGTTCTGTTTAGCGAACTGATTGGCGGGTCTGCTGATTTGGCTCCGTCCAATCTAACCATGCACAAAAATTCCAAAGCAATAACTGCTAAGGAGAGTAGCGGGAATTACATCCACTATGGCGTCAGAGAGTTTGGAATGAGTGCCATTATGAACGGAATAGCACTCCACGGAGGATTTATCCCCTACGGCGGAACATTCTTAATTTTCATGGAGTATGCCAGAAATGCTGTCAGAATGGCAGCTTTAATGGGACTTCCCGTAAAGTATGTCTTTACTCATGACTCAATAGGACTGGGAGAAGACGGACCGACCCACCAACCGGTTGAGCAGATGTCTTCCATCAGATTAACTCCTAATATGGAGAGTTGGAGACCTGCTGATGCTGTTGAAACTGCGGTTGCCTGGAAAGAGGCAATGCTGCACAAAAATGGTCCTACAGCTCTTTTCTTGAGCAGACAGAATCTTGAGACTCAAGAGCGCAGCAGTGCCCAAGTAGAGTTAATCTCTAAAGGAGCCTATGTTCTTTGCGAAAGTTCAACTACGACAAAACTGATTTTCGTTGCAACAGGCAGTGAAGTGGCAATTGCCGTTGCAGCTGCCAAAAAACTAAATGCAGAAAAAATTGGTGTCAGAGTTGTCTCAATGCCGTCACCTGAACGGTTTGATAAACAGAGTGAAGAGTATAAAGAATCGGTACTGCCCAATGAGATCAGAAAGAGAGTAGCCGTTGAAGCAGCTATCGCCGATTACTGGTACAAATATGTCGGTCTGGACGGAGCTATTGTCGGAATGCACAGCTTCGGTAAATCGGCACCTTTTGAACAGTTGTACGAATACTTTGGAATAACAGTTGATGCTGTGGTAGCTAAAGCAAAAGAGCTGCTGTAAGACTAAAATAAGATAAGGGGAGGCCTAAAAAACCTCCCCATTTTTATTTTAGTTCTTTTATTTATTTTGATTTAAATTCTTGTACTTTTTATTGGTTAACAAAACTTTAGCTTAGAGTTGCCTGTCTCAATATAAAGGCTTAAATGTGTTAGGCATCAATTTTTGATTAAATATTGTTCAATCACTTCAGGGTTGTCTCTGATTAACTGAAGAAGTCTACGGGAAGGACCTTCTGGAGTATTTTTGCCACGCTCCCAAGCTTCAACTGTTTTCTTGGATACGCCTAAAGAAGAAGCAAAGACAACCTGGCTCAAGCCTACTTGTTTTCGGATTTGTTTGATATCTTCACCGCTGAAAGATTCCACAGGCTTGACAGTAATTTTCATCTTTCTTGCATTAATCTTTCCTTCTTGGTATTTTACAGCCTCATCCAGACCCTGCATGATGCTTTTATAGACACTCATTTCTTATCCCCTAGTTTTTAAATCTTTTTTCAAAATGGCAATTACTTTTGCTATTTCATTTCTTTCTTCAGCCGATAGATTGTCTTTGACGGACTTTGGATATGCAGTAATCAAATATATTGTTTCATAAATTGTAAAATCCACATATACTACTCGGCCACCGCTACTCTTTCCTCGTCCTGGAAAGGCGATTCGATACTTGC
>JBAYOE010000129.1:0-4698 GCA_041678405.1 Sphaerochaetaceae bacterium
GAACTGAGCTCTTTAAGAGTATCTAAACTTTTTTCTATAACGAATAATAACGAATGGTCTTTTAATAAAAATTGGTACTGTTTTTCAAATTCTTCTAAGGCTGCTTTGGAACTGATTGCTTCTTTGAGAGAGGCCTCTTGTTTGCGGTTGCTCTCTTTTAAAGACTCGATGAAATTCTTTAAAAGAGTTGCTAAGGAGAGGTTTTCTATTTGGTCTTTAGTGATCCTGGTGTCGTCTAACTCTTTTATTAGATTGTTCAGTTGAAGCGAGAAGCGCTCTTTTTCTGTTTCTCTCTCTTTAACAGACTTTTCATACTCCAAAAAGGAGTTGTAGTGGTACTTCTCTATTTTAGCAATCCGTTTATCGTAATTGTTTAATGACTCTTCTTTCTCTTTTATCTCTTCTTTTAAGTTAAGAAAACTGATTGCGTTTTGGATAATTTCTAATTCTTCTTTTAATGAGGGTTCTGATTCAATCTCTTTAGTCAGTGATGCTATCTCTTGGGTTAAGTCTTCTACTTTTTTCTGGTTCCCTTTTGCCCTGTTTAATTCTGATAAAGCTCTGTCAACTGCTCTTACTTCTCCTACTGCTCTGTTAGAGAACTCTTTTAGACTCTCGGCATCTTTGGCAGCCTGTGCTAAATCGATGCCTCCACTAAGTTCTTTGTAGATGATTTTGTGAAAATCTTTGGCGTTATTGGCAATAAGAAAAGAGGTGAGGCTGAGCCAGTAGATATCATTCAGATCATCAACTCTTCCTTTGAGTTGACTCTCTTTATTGGTGTTCATGTTTAATTGACTCAGTTGGTTGTCATAAAGTTTGCAGAGATAAATTTCAGTGTCACTTTCAACTTTTCCTTCAACAGTAAAACCCGAAAAATCTTTCTGCTTCCATAGAAGTTGGCGCATTGCTTTGGCCAGGGTTGTTTTACCGATTCCGTTTGGTCCCCAAATGACATTTAAAGCCGGTTGTAAATCACCGACAAGCGGGAAGCTGTTGGCACTAAAGCCGGGAGCTTTTTCGATTCTTATTTCTTTGATTTTATAAGAGCTACCCATTAGCCTTTCCTTGGTTAACCATAGCGCTTAAAAGACGCTTAGCGGCAGCTTGCAGAACTCTTTTTTGTTCTTCAATCGTTAAAGGCTCTTCAAATTGTATCAGTGAAGAGTAGGTAGGTTTATTAAAACTCTCTTTTGAGATAGCAGAAACTTTATTAAGTAACTCAGCGTTTCTGTCTAAATTTAAGAGAATTTTAGCCAATGTTGATTTAGGGCCGATTGCCGATGAGAGTTGTTCTAAATCAAGTTGGATTGTTGTGTTATCTTTGAAGTTTTCTAAAACATTTATTTCAGTCTCAGAATAGTTAAATGAAAGTTCTGCTATTTTTTCTTTTGGCAGGCTCTTTTTTAAGTTGAGGAGGGGATTTATCTCTCCCTCAAACGTAATTTCATAAAAGAGTGTTCCTTTAAATCCCTCTTTAATTACGCCTTGAGTTTTATCCTTTAAAGCTCTGACAACATATTCTCCTAAATTATCTGTTGTTGTATGGCTATCCAGCTTTACGGCACAGCTTTCAAAACGGTAGGGACTTATGGGGATAAATGTGGGATCCCTCCATCTGGTTGCCTCATTTTCTAAGAGCCATACCCCATGAGCCCCCTTTTCTGAAGAGTCTAGGGGGAAGGGAGAGCCGCAGTTTATGTGGTTTTTATTGTGTCTGGGGATATGGATATGTCCGGTAACCCATAAGATATCGGCATAAGAGTCAAAGTTTGAAGAAGAGAGCGGGGCATAGATACTGTGTCCGTCAACATCACAGTGGATTAATCCGATGGTGGGTTTTGATTTATCCAACAATGATTTATTAAATGAGTTAAAAGGGTCTGCTTCAAAGCTTGGTTCAGTGAATGACCACCCGATAAATCTGACTTCATTATAGTCATAAGCTTCCCACTTGCCATCAAGGGCTAAAACTGCCAACTCTTGTTGTTTTTCCTTCGCCAGTTTAGGAAAAACACTAGAGTCATGATTGCCGCTGACGGCAATCAATTTTATGTTGTGTGCTCTTAACCTATCTATTTCTCTTAACAATGGGCCGTAGGCTTCATACCAGTACTGGTCGTTATCGACAATATCACCACCAAGCAGCAAAACATCAACTTCCAATTTTATTGCAGTAGCGACAACTGCAACAAAGCCTGAAGAAGCTGTGATGTTACTGTAATTAACAGAGGGAATTCTTCCAATGTGGGTATCGCTGCTTGCTAATATTTTCACTCTCTAAATCCTAAGTGTAGAGTAGCACAGCAACCAAGATAAGAAAAGAAGACGCAGCTAAAAGTAATTTAGATAGATGTTATTTGTTTAACAAATTAAGATTAAGGAGACTCTAACTGTATAGATTTTTAATGCAAAAATGTGCAAAAACTGCCTAAAAAGTGTGCATAAATGTGCAAATTACAATAAAATAAGTTGCATTTTCGTGTTAATTGTTTTATTTTATTCTTATAGGATAAGTAGTTATGAAAGATTTAATTCTTAAGAGAAAAATTGAAAGTAATTTAGTCAGTTGGTACAATAGTAAATCTTTTAAACCTGCACTCTTGGTTGCCGGTGCCAGGCAGGTTGGCAAGACTACTTCAATCCGTTCTTTTGGTAAAAAGTATTATCAGTCGGTAATCGAAATTAATTTTGAGGCTAAACCGAGTTTAAAGGAGATTTTCGCCGGTGATCTTGATGTCGATACACTTTTGGAAAAAATAAGTGTGGCAGGTGTAGGACGCCTTATACCTCACAAAACTCTGATCTTTTTAGATGAAATACAAAGTTGCCCTCAAGCTAGAACTGCCACTAAATTTTTAGTGGAAGACGGGCGTTATGATGTTATTAGCTCAGGTTCTCTTTTGGGGATAAATTACCGCGATGTCTCCTCTTTTCCTGTTGGATTTGAATATAAGATTGAGATGCATTCTTTGGATTTTGAAGAGTTTCTGTGGGCGAATGGGATAGAGGAAGAGACCATTGCCAATCTCCATACAGCTTTTATAGAGAAAAAAGCGGTAGATAGTTTTATCCATAATCGTATTATGGATTTATTTAGACGTTATATGATAGTGGGTGGAATGCCTGCTGTTGTCAGACAGTATATTACCGATAAAAATATTGAGTTTGTGATGAGACAGCAAAGAGCTATTGTTCAAAGTTATCGGGATGATATCTCAAAATATGCAGGAAAAAGAAAGGGTGAGGCAAAATTGGTTTTTGACTCAATACCGGCTCAATTAATGGAGAAAAATAAAAAATTCAAATTAGTATCTGTTGAAGAAAGTGCCCGTTTCAGAGTTTATGAAGAGGCTTTAATGTGGCTCTACGATGCAAATATTGCCTCTTTTTGTTTCAATGTGACAAGTGCTGAATTACCTTTTGAGTTAAATGAGAAAAGAAATACCTTTAAATTCTTTTTAAGAGATACTGGGTTGCTGTCGTTGATGTCACTTGGAAATGTTCAAAGAGAGATTCTCTCAGACAACTTAAAAATAAACGAGGGTTCAATTGTTGAAAACGCCGTTGCAGACTTGTTAATTAAAAGAGGACACAAGCTACACTACTACGATGTTAAGGGGCGATTGGAGGTCGATTTTCTAATAGCCAACAATAATCAAGTTTTACCGGTAGAGGCAAAGTCGGGATCTGATTTTAAAATACACTCTTCTCTGAATTCATTGCTAAGTAAATTTAATAAGATAAAGAGAGCTGTTGTGTTACATAAATACAACTCAGAGTACGTTGGAGCCATAGAATATTTACCGCTGTATATGGTGATGTTTTTATAATTATCTGATTATTTAAGCCAAAACAGAGAGATAATAATCGTTAAGACTGCTGCCGTTGTAAAGCAGGGAATACAAAGAATCTAAGACGATAAAATCGTCTTGGATATTTTTGTCTCTCACCAATTTACCAAGCAGTTTAATCGTTCTTAATCCTTCAATAACCGTTGTGCTTTTGGGGTCGTTGGAAAAGCCTTTTCCAATTAAGAGTCCCAGTGTTCTGTTACGGCTTAAATCATTTAAGGCTGTGAGTCCAAGGTCTCCTATTCCGCAGTAGTTAAAGATTGTCTCTTCGTTGCAGTCATACAGTTTTAAGAGGCGTCTCATCTCATTTACGGCTTTAGTCATCACTAAAAAATCGACGTTAGGGGAGTTGTAGCGTCCGCTGACGATTCCGATGGCTATTGCGTACATATTCTTTAAGACGCTGAGAAAATCGACTGCTCTGGCATCTGATGAGTAATCAATGGTTATTGCTGTCTTTTTTAAGGTCTCTTTTAATTCGTTGTAATCGTCTTTGGATCCGCCGAAGGTCATTCCGGATGGGTCTCCGTTCATAATCTCTACGGCAAAAGTGGGTCCTTTTAGAGATCCCGTTCTTTTAAAGGAAATTTTCTCGATTAAGAAAGAGCCGTCTTCAGCCAATCCTTTTGAAAGATTTATAACCAACATCTCTTCTTTTGCCTCTTTTACTATTGAGTGGCAAAAAGATTCGATTACTTTTGAGGGAACTGCCAAAAATAGGATATCAGCAGTGTAGGTGCAGCTGATATCATTTGTGGCAGTTATACAGTTATTAATAAAGCGGCCGGGAAAATATTTTGAATTTTGGTGGTTTGTGTTTATATCTTCAATTACGTCTTCTTCA
>JBAYOE010000130.1:0-4658 GCA_041678405.1 Sphaerochaetaceae bacterium
TTCCGGGGATTAAAGAGCACTCTTTTTACCTGTGGAGTTTAAAAGATGCCCTGCGAATCAAACGCCACATTATCGATACAATTACTGCTGCCTCTTATGAAAAGAATCCCGAAGTTAAAAAAGAAATGCTTACTTTTGTTGTCGCCGGAGGGGGCTTTACCGGAGTTGAGTTGGTCGGAGAACTTATAGAGTGGTTACCGATTCTCTGTAAAGAACACGGTATCGATTATGATGAAGTAACATTGATGAACATCGAAGCTTTGGGCAGCATTTTGAACATGTTAAGCGATAAACCACGGGCCAAGGCTGTCGAATATATGCAAAAACACGGCGTTGAAATCAGAACCAACAGTTTAATCACAAATGCCACCCAAAATTCAATCACAATAAAAGACGGTACCGTCATAAAAACACGAACTCTTGTCTGGACTTGCGGAGTCAGGGGGACAACATTTGCCCATAATCTTCCCCTAGCCGACGGAAAAGTTCAGAGAAAGAGTGTCGATGAGTATATGCGCTCGCTCGATTACAACAATGTTTATCTGGCCGGAGACGGTATTTGGTTCATGGAAGAGGGTAAACCGGTTGGACAGATTGTTGAAGCTGCCGAACAGACAGCTGCCACTGCAGCCAAGGGAATAGCACACAATATCAAACAAGAATTGAATATAAAGAGTAAAGAACCACAGCCGTTTAAGAGTAATTTCCACGGTTTTATGGTCTCTATCGGGGGACGCTACGCAGTCTCCAATACTATGGGAATCGTAATGTACGGCTTCTTTGCCCAGGCAATCAAACACATGGTAAATATGTATTACCAGTTCGGTGTTTGTGGGCTCAACGGAGCTTGGACTTACTTTAAACATGAAATTCTTCATATAAAAGATAAAAGGTCGCTCATCGGCGGGCTTACCGCTTATAGATACCCCCCCTATTGGATTGCATTTCTAAGAGTCTATTTAGGGGTAATGTGGTTAATTGAGGGACTCGGCAAAGTGACCGGCGGATGGTTGACCGATACCACCGGCAGTAAAGTTTATTGGGGATCCAGTGATGCCGTCGGCAGTGCCTCACAAGCTGTAATAGATACTGCAGTAGAGGCAGTCGGAGGAGTTTCGGTCGGCTCTGCCAGTTATGTGGGTCCGGTTGTTGAAGCGGTAACATCAGCCAGTGAAGCAGTCGGAGAAGCCGTCCAGCAGTTCGCCCCCCCCCTTCTGGATAAACCGCTGGCACTCTTTACCTGGATAAACGAAACATTCGTTGCCTCGGCTCCCTATCTGTTTCAGATAATGATTGTCCTTGCCGAAGTCGGCATCGGGCTCTGTTTTATCGGCGGACTCTTTACCTTTCCCGCCGCCATAGTCTCAATCGGACTCTCAATTATGTTCTTAATCGGCGCCTTAGCCGGAAAAGAAATTATCTGGTTTATGGCAGTAAGCCTAGTTATGTTGGGCGGAGCCGGCCGGGTATTGGGTCTCGATTATTGGGTAATGCCCTATCTTAAGAAACTTTGGAATAAGACACCCATAGCTAAAAAACTCTATCTGTTTATGGATGAGCCTGAGTTTACCCGCAAGCAGATGGAGAAAAAGCTTGCCAAACAGAAGGAACTTACCCAATAACATGAATGAGTTTTGGAGAGATGAAATAGAACTTGCATCTCAGTTAAGAGATGTAAGTTCTTTAATTACCGCATCCGTTGAACAGTCTCATCTGTTTGTCCGAACGCTTTTAAAATCCCAGATAAACAACAAAGGGAAGTATCTGCGCCCGGCATTGGTGTTAATCGGTGCAAAGCTCGGCAATGAAGACAAAATGGAAGAGGTTAAGAGGATAGCCGGTGTCATTGAGATGATTCACATGGCTTCCCTGATTCATGACGATATCATCGACAATGGCAAAACTAGAAGAGGTCTTCCGACTCTAAACTCGTTAGCCGGACCAAAACAGGCTGTGTTAGCCGGTGATTATCTCCTTTCAAAAGCAATGTCCTTAGTCGGACAACAGCAGGGTGATTTGGATACGGCAGCTGTATCGAGTGCTTTCAGCCGTCTTTGTGAAAGCGAATTGGAACAGGATGCCAATGTTGGTAATTTCTTTATCTCTGTGAATACCTATTTACGCCGAATTGCCGGTAAAACCGCCTCTCTGTTTGCTTTAAGTGCCTATGCCGGTGCGGCGGTTTCCCTTGCCGATAAAAAACTACAACAAAAAATGCATGAAATAGGGTATTTGATGGGGATGGCTTTCCAAATCCAAGACGATATTCTTGATTACGACGGAGATTCATACAAAATGGGCAAAGAGATCGGGCGGGATTTGCTATGCGGAATTCCCACTCTCCCTTTATTGGAAGCCATTGAACAAGAAAAAGAACTCCCGCAAAAAGAACGGAAACTCCATGCACTTGTCTCAAAAAAAAGAGTGACAAAAAAACATCTTTCGAAAGCTCAAAAACTCGTTATTGAATTGCAGGGAGTCACCAAGGCAAAGCAACTGGCTCTTAGCTACTCAAAATGGGCAAAAAAGGCTATCAGCGAGTTAAATAACGGTGAAGTAGAGGAGATTTTATTACGCCTTTTTGGTAAGCTCTCCCAGAGAAACAGTTAAATGCGGGAAATTTAGTGTGTCAATCGAAAAACAGATATTAGAAGCGGAATACGAATCTCTCCTCTCCCAACTGGAAGCCAGGGCTTATTTTGCCGGCTTTTCAATTGAGGATGTCGAAATGGAACTCCAGGCCCTTCTTATTTACCAAGGGCAAGATTGGGGAGGGCGCGGAGCTTTAAAAAATGCCGAAATACAAGGCCATATCTATGCCTATGAAGTATTTCTTAAGCGCTACAAAGACGGCAAATATTAATCGTTAAAATCTTCCGGAGCCGGACCAAAACGCTTATTTTCGTTAAGCGAATCAATCATCTTCATCTCCTCAGAATCCAACGAAAAATCAAAAATATCGATATTTTCACGGAGTCGGTGAGGATGAACTGTTTTGGGAATAACAATTATCTCGTTTTGAATATGCCATCTTAAAACAATCTGGGCTTTAGTGTTTTTATGTTTTTCAGCCAACTCATTAAACAAAGGAACATCTAAATTACCCCTTAACAATGGTCCCCAAGCCTCAACTGCAATCCCGTTTTGACGACAGAATTCTCTAATCTTAAGCTGAGTCAACAGAGGGTGAAGTTCAATTTGGTTAACAACGGGTACAATCTTTGAACTGTCCAAAAGGAGTTTCAAGTCTTCAACATAGAAATTGCAAACTCCGATTGCCCTGACTCTTTTCTCTTCATACAAAGTTTCCAAAGCCTTCCAAGTCTCTACAAACTTTGTTCTGATTGGCCAGTGTATTAAAAAGAGGTCTACATAATCGGTCTGTAAATATTTCAAACTCCTCTCAAAAGACTTAATAGTTTTGTCGTAACCTTGCTCATCGTTCCACACTTTCGTAGTCAGAAACAGCTCTTTCCGATCGGTACCACTCTCTTTTATTGCCTCCCCTACTCCTTCTTCATTCCTATACATCGCAGCAGTATCGAAACTCTTATAGCCAAGATTGAGAGCAGCTTTGACAGCGTTTTTAACAGGTGAGCCATCACCTATTTTAAAAACACCCAAGCCAAGACCAGGCATCTGTACTCCATTGTTTAAAGTTACCGTGTCGGCTAAGCTTTTAATCATCTCTTTTCCCCCTTTAGATTAAAGATCATAAAACCATTATATACCAGTTGACGGGAGATAGGTTAAATAGTTTAATTAACTCCCATATCGATAAGAAAACATCTATTAAATAATAGATATATATGTTATCGTGTGACATATACTAGTTAATTTTTAAGGAGATAGTTCATGAAACACAAGTTTTCACTGACACTGTTTGTCGTTTTGCTTACTCTGACTCTTGCCTTTACCGGTTGTGGTAAAAAAGAGGCTCCCGTAGTAGCAACCCAACCCGCCGCAAAAGTTGAAACCGTTGCTGTTGTTGAAAAAGCAGTTGATAAAGACGCCGTTCTTTTAGATGCAGCTCTCGATTATTTTGCCCAGTTAGCCACCGGAAACAATATGATCAGTGTTGCCGAAGTTAAAGCAATGCTTGACGACAACCCAGGGGCAACTTTATTAATCGATATCAGAAGTAAAGCCGATTTTGAAGCCGGTCATATTGAAGGCGCTTATCACAGCAACTGGGCCGACTTAGGAACCGTGCTTGAAAAGATTCCCACAAACAGACAAGTCGTAGTTGTCTGCTACTCCGGTCAGACTGCCGCCCAGGCTCTCGGAGCTCTCCGTTTGGCAGGCTTTAACAATGCCAAAACAATGACAGGGGGAATGAACGGTTGGAATGCTGCAAAACTGCCAGCCACCGAAACCACAGAACGTGAACTAGCTTCCCGCCCTGATGCCTCTTCAGCCAAAACCGATGAGCAAAAAGTCCTTTGGGATGCAGCAAGAGCCTATTTTAAATCAGTCGGCAGTGACGGCAACAAGATGATAACCCCCCAAAATCTTTACGATGCTTTGGAAACAAACCCAAAAGCTTTTAAAGTTATCGACATCAGAAGTAAAGCCGATTTTGAAGCCGGCCATATTGAGGGCGCTTATCACAGCAACTGGGCTGACTTAGGAACCGTGCTTGAAAAGATTCCCACAAA
>JBAYOE010000131.1:0-4652 GCA_041678405.1 Sphaerochaetaceae bacterium
ATGAATGTTATCGATTACGATATGGCTGCTTTGGTTCAGCAACATTTAAGAGAAAAAGGAGTTCTCCTTTATCTGAATGATGCAGTTAAGAGCTTTGAACGAAAAAAAGGGGTCATTTTAGTCACTCTGACATCGGGAAGAGTGATTGAAACGGATCTGGTGATCCTTTCAATCGGGGTAAAACCCGATACCAAGTTAGCCCAACAGGCTGGTTTAAAATTGGGTTATAACGGATCCATCTCCGTTGACGATAATTTTACCACCAGTGACCCCAACATAAAAGCTGTGGGAGATGCCATTGAGTTTCCCTCCCCTTTCACCAAGAAACCTGTCCTGATTCCGTTGGCAGGGCCGGCTAACAAACAAGCCCGACTCTGTGCCGATTCGATAGTAAACGGAAAAGCCAGAGCCTACAGAGGAACCATCGCAACCAGCATTGCTAAAATATTCGATTTGGTTGCAGCTTCAACCGGTTTAACCGGTAAACAGTTAGAAAAGGCCGAAATTCCCTACGCAGAAGTTGTTACCCATGCAGGAAGCCATGCCGGCTACTACCCCAATGCCATGCAAATTGCAATAAAGATTCTATACGATCCAAAAAGCGGGCGCCTATACGGAGCTCAGGCTGTCGGTTATGACGGCATCGACAAAAGAATCGATGTTATGGCAGCGTTTATAAGCAAAGAGGGGACAATTGATGATTTAGCTGATTTTGAACAGGCTTACGCTCCCCCTTTCTCTAGTGCAAAAGACCCCATAAATATGCTCGGCTTTGTTGCCCAAAATAAAAGAGACGGGATAAGCAATATCATTCCTTACACATCTATCGAGAAATTCAGAAAAGAGGGAGCTCTTTTCTTGGATGTCAGAACCGAAGAGGAGTTTGATTTAGGACATATCGAAGGTTCAATAAACATTCCTCATACCGAAATAAGGACAAGGATCGGTGAGTTACCAACCGACAGAAAGATTGTGGTATGTTGCGCAATCGGCGTGAGGGGTTATCTATCTGAGCGAATGCTGCGCCAAAGGGGTTTTAAAGAAGTTTACAACTTAACCGGCGGTTACCGAACTTATCAAAACGTGACCAATGAATTGAAAGCCCTAGAAAACCCCGACAATGCCCAAATCTCTCTATTGGCTGTCCATGCCCAAGAAGAGGACGGAAGTCCGAGAACTCCCCAATCTGAGTCGATAAAATTAGTTGATGCCTGTGGGTTGCAATGCCCCGGTCCTATTTTGACTCTGAAGAGAAGCATGGATGAACTGCGCCCAGGCGATCTGTTGCGAGTATTAGCCACAGACCCGGGATTCCAGAAAGATGTCCAATCATGGAGCAGATTAACAGGGAATCGGCTTGTCTCACTTGAAATGAAAGAGGGAAAAATTGAGGCTGTTTTAGAGAAAAGATCTTCAGTTGAACCAACAGATTCAACTACCTCCAAATCAAAAACCGGCTCAACAATGATTGTCTTTTCAAACTCAATGGACAGAGTCTTGGCCGCTTTTGTTTTAGCCAACGGGGCTGCAGCAACAGGACATACAGTTACAATGTTCTTCACCTTCTGGGGATTGTCGGTTCTTAGGAAGAAAAACTCTGCCAAGGTAAAAAAAGATGTTATGGGAAAAATGTTTGGCTCTATGTTACCAAAGAGTATGGATAACCTCTCCCTTTCCCAAATCAACTTTGGCGGAATGGGACCTAAATTAATGAAAAAAAGAATGACACAGAAACAAGTTGACCAACTAAGGTCAATGTATACCCAAGCAAGGATGGCAGGGGTAAAAATTATAGCCTGCCAAATGTCGATGGATATTATGGGTCTTGATTCTTCCGAGTTACTTGACGGAGTAGAAATCGGAGGAGTAGCTACCTACTATGAAGCCGCATCGGAAAGTGGTGTCAATCTTTTCATCTAAAAGCGGGTATGTTATAATCACCTTAAGGGGGGCTCGGGAAGGGCTCCCTTTATCTTATAGATAGGAGCTGTGCTTTGATTTACAGAGAGTACGGGAAAACTGGAAAAAAGATATCGGTTATCGGTTTTGGCGGAATGCGCTTTATTAAAGAGGAGTATCAAAAAGGCAATTATGATAAGAGTGGTGCTATAATCAAAACCGCCTACGACCGAGGAATAAATTATTTCGATACTGCTCCCGACTATTGCAATGAAAACAGTGAAAAAATTTTTGGACATGCATTTAAAACAATGGATAGGGACAAATTTTTTGTCTCAACGAAATGCGGGTTATGGAATGCAAAAAACAGCAACGGTAGCCGAAAAATAATAGAGAGATCTCTAAGCCGATTAGGAGTCGACAAAATAGACTTCTTCCATCTTTGGGCAATTAAAACACTTGATGAGTACAAAGAGTTCCTTAAAAAAGGGGGAATCTACGAAGGGGCCTTAAAGGCTCAGAAAGAAGGCTTGATAGACCATATTTGTATTTCTACACACCTTAGCGGTGAAGATATTGCCCAAATAGCAAATGACCAAACCTTTGAGGGGGTAACTTTGGGTTACAATGCAGTCAACTTTGCCTACCGTCAAAAAGGAATTGATGCCTGTCATAAAGCAGGTTTGGGTATTGTTACAATGAACCCCCTTGGCGGAGGAATTATTCCGGCACATCCCAATTACTTCTCATTTCTCAAAGAGGGAGAAGATTCATTGGTTGTCTCGGCTCTGAAATTTATTATCAGGCAGAATAAGGCAACAAGTGCAATTGTAGGGTTTAGTTCAATAGAAGAGGTTGAAGAGGCTGTTTTGGCAGGAGAGGGGCCTCTTACGGCAGATGAGGATTTATTGGAAAAAATGGCTCTCAATTTAAAAGAGGAGTTAAATACCCTTTGTACGACGTGCGGTTATTGTGACTCCTGTCCCGAGGGGATACCGATACCAATGCTCCTCGATTCTTACAATATGCGTATCCTTACCAACGGTGATGACAAGCAGATGTTTAGGAGGATGGATGTTCACTGGGAAGTTGATCCAATCTGGGCCTCTAAGTGCAGTGCCTGCGGTCAATGTGAATTGTTGTGTACCCAGAAACTTCCGATAATAGAGCGGCTTGCTTACATAGCAGATGCTTATGAAAATAAAGTGCGATAAATATTTAATAAAGGGCACCTAAAATGGTGCCCTCTGTTTTTAAAACGTTAATTTTAATAGTTTTTTGCGGCAATCTCAAAGTGAGCTTTGGGGTGGGCGCAAATGGGGCAAATTTCGGGTGCTTTTTTCCCGATATGGATATGACCACAAACACCGCACTTCCAAATCTGCTCGCCGTCTCTGGAAAAGACAACTCCCTCTTTAACATTCTTTAAAAGTGCCAAATAGCGAGCTTCATGCTCTTTCTCAATTTTTGCAACGCCTTCAAAAAGGGCAGCTATTTTTGTGAAGCCCTCTTCCCGTGCATCTTTTGCAAAACCGGCATACATTTCGGTCCACTCGTAGTTTTCTCCTTCTGCAGCCATCTTTAAGTTTGCAGCTGTGTCACCGAGGTCTCCGCCTTCCTGTAAAAGTTTGAACCAAATTTTAGCGTGCATTCGCTCGTTAATAGCGGTTTCTTCAAAAAGGTTGGCAATCTGCTCGTAGCCTTCTTTCCTTGCTTTTCCTGCCCAATAGTCGTACTTGTTACGAGCCATTGACTCTCCAGCAAATGCTTCATGCAGATTCTTCTCAGTCTTCGATCCTTTCAACTCCATGATTTCCTCCATATATAATGTGTTAATTTCTTGAAATAATTACAAATTATATTAACATTGTGGGTCATTAACCGCAAGAACTATCGAAAATCTTTACCAAATTTTCTGAAACTAACCCCTAATTGCTTAAGTTGGGCATAGACATCTTTTTGCTGTGTACACGGACATGCCTTATAAAAAACTTTTAAACAGTTGATTGCATCATCTAAAGCATTGTGTGCCTGATAATCAAATCCAAAAAGTTTTGACAAAAACGTTAATTTATGACTGGGTAAATCCGGCCAAACTCTTCGGGCAATGTTAAGGGTGCAGGCATAATTTAACGAAGGCAGCTCTAAATTGTATTTAACCAACATCGCTTTTAAAATACCGATATCAAAAGGGGCATTATGGGCTAATACCAATTCATTACCGATAAACGAAAGGATATCAAACCACACCTCTTTAAACTTAGGGGCATCTTTAACATCCGAAGCTTTTATCCCGTGAATAGCTATGTTGTTTGGATCAAAATAGTCTGAGATAGGATTTAAGAGACTATAGAAGGTATCGACAACAACTCCATTTTCCATTTTAGCCAGTCCAACCGAACAGGCACTCAAAGAGGAAGAGTTGGCAGTTTCAAAGTCTATAGCTACGGTCACCACGAATTATAACCTATCATAATGAAAAAAAGTTATCAATTTGGATTGAAAGACAATGGGGGCAGAAATCTGCCCCCATTAGGATAATTCTCATCTTCACTTATTTAGCTTTATAACACCTAGGCAAGAAAACCATACCCGCTACAAATACGGCAACTGCCCCAATCCAACCTATTATAATATTTAAGAATGCTCCTCCAATCAAAAACCCAATCAGTGAGCTTACTGCAATAAAAAGAGCGTAAGGCATCTGAGTGCTGACGTGCTCTAAATGGGGACAACTTGCTCCTGTGGAAGAG
>JBAYOE010000132.1:0-4637 GCA_041678405.1 Sphaerochaetaceae bacterium
GTGCTCTTTTAGATGGAAGGGTTGATTGGATAGAGAGTGACCATGCTCCCCACACAAAAGAGGATAAGCTTAAGGGTTACAGCGGAATTGTCGGCTTTGCGGGAACTCTTTTGTTAATAAAAGCCCTCCGAGAGGCAAAGATAAACAAACAGAGACTGATTGAGTTGTTGGGGGAAAACCAAAATAGGGTATTTGGGAAAAATATTGAAATAAGAGTCCCTTCTGATTCTCAGATAGATGCAATTCTGCCTGAGATCAGAGACTCCTATTGGTACGATCCTTTTATTTCTTTAAGGTAGTTTTTTTACCGCCTAAAACCATAAAGCGCTCTACATCTGTGCAGTAAGCTATCCCCGAACCGGGTTGGGCCAAACAGGGGAGTTTACTGATTGTCTCTAAAACAATTCCGGTTAAGCCTGAACCGACTAAAATTAAGAGCATCTCTTTTTCAGGCACCAACTGTATCCCAAAGAATTTTACATCCTCTTCTTTACCGGTACCGCGGGCACCGACAATTGTTCCTCCCGTAGCTCCGGCTTTTCTGGCTGCATCCATAACTTCATCGGCAAGACCTTTATTTACAATACATGTAATAAGTGTGTGTGGACTGTCCATTGTATTACTCCTTTCATCTTTAAAATCCTTACTTTCAACATGCGTGTCATGTCTAAGGATACTGTGAATATCGATTACCATTGAAAGTCCACAGCTGTGGCGCTTGTGGGCTTTGTAACCGCTTAATGTTTCTAATAAATCTTTCAGTTGATTATCGCTGACTAGTGTGAAGACAATCTCTTTTTCAGCGTCATCTAAACTTAAAGCATGTAAAAGGGGATTTTCTATGACACCGCGGGCCAAGACTATGGTACTTCCGCTTGAACCGTTCTCTTTAAGATTTTTAACCAGGTCTTCGCCTAAGCCTCCTCGGACGATGCTCAAAAGCAGTTTACCGTCTACGGGCAGAATGTTACTCATTTTACCAATACCCCCTTTTTCTTTTTTGATGATTGGTAGCGGTAGATAAGACCTAAAAGCTGCAGACTAATCATCGGGGTCATCACTATTAAAGCTATTACACCAAAACCATCTAAAAATGGGTCTCCTCCTCCGCTGGTACTTACCCCCAGGGTAAAAGCCAACAGGAAAGAGGTAGACATCGGTCCGCTTGCCACGGTTCCCGAATCATAAGCAATGGCTGTAAAGAGAGGAGGGCTGAAAAACGAGAGAACCATTGCAATGATATAACCCGGAATCAGAATCTGAAACAGGGATAAGTCAAAAATAATGCGTACCATGGCAAGAGCCACGGCAACACTGATTCCGAGACTGAAAAATATTAAAATAAGAGATTTTTTAACCGCACCGCCACTGACTTCGTTAACCTGGTCGGTCAGAACCCAAACAGCCGGTTCGGCCAATACAATTACACCACCAAAGAAAAACCCGATTGGGATTAACAGAGTTCGGTAATCGGAAGAGCCTATCAACGAACCGATGGCACTTCCAACCGGCATAAAGGCTCCATTGACACCGACTAAAAACAGTATTAAGCCGATTGCAACATAAATGAGTCCTTCAACCATCCTGATTGATTGTCGTTTCTGCTGAAACAGAAGTGTGAACTGGAAAATCAGAAAGAGGATTAAGAGGGGCAACAGTGCCCAGAAAGCCTCAATTATTGTGTGAACAAACAACCCACCTAACGAAAGAATCTCTTCATTAGCCACAGCTGCAGCAGCTGTAGTATCTACGTTGCCGCCGATTAGACCCATAACAAGGATGGCTGCAATCGGTCCGACAGCCATAATCCCCACCAACCCAAAACTATCCTCTTCGCTGCTGCTGCTTTTCCGGACACTTGAGACACCGACACCGAGTGCAATTATAAGGGGGACAGATAAAGGCCCTGTTGTGGCTCCTCCGGCATCAAAGGCAACACCCAAGAAAAAGGGGTCAACAAACAGTGAAGTAATAACCATCAAAGAATAAAAGATGATGATTAACCATCTGAAAGAGACCTTTAAGACTACCCGGGCAAAAGAGAGGGCGGCAAAGAATCCTACCCCGATACCAAAAGCCCATATCAGAGGGGTTTTGGCAATACCTGAAGCCAATGAAGAGACTTGTTGGGCAAATACATTTACCTGCGGGTCGGCAACTGTGACAAACATACCGATAAAAAACCCCGCTCCCACCAAGAGCGGAAGGTTTCTTTTTTCCATCAGTTTCGCCCCGATTAAATGGCCGGTTGAGATGATTGAGATGTCGATTCCCTGTAAAAATAGAGCTAAGCCAATGATGATTGCGACAGCTCCCAGCGAGAAATTCCCAATAGCCTTCCACCCGATTGGGGCAATGGTTACATTTAAAATTATAACTATTGCGACAATGGGGAGAACTGACATGCTTGTTTCACGCAGTTTACGTAGTAAGTCCACAAAAATACCTCTGAATAGTCTCTGTTTTAATGAGCATACTGATAATCATCTTATTGGACAAGACAGACTCTTACTTCTTCCTTTTTCCGTAGAAAGGGATAATTGCCTCTAAGAGATAGCTGAACCGCTCCATTTTTAGTAGATATGCAGCCCCGAAATAAAAGATTACACCGACTATCACTTGGATACTCATTGTAATCAGATTTGAAAGACCCAAGAAGCTGATAGGATAAACTACCGCCCCCATTGCAAAAGCCAATAAGAAAGAGGGTAAAATATCTTTAGCCTGTTGCCGATACCCATACTTAAGAATCTTGCGGTTGGGAAAAATATTTACAAACAGGGCAATGTACTGAGCGATAACTTCACCGACTACAATTGCCCAGATTCCAAAAAAGAGACTGATAACAAGAATAACCAGACCACAGGAACGTTTAATAATCTGTAGTTTAAGATAGATATCGCTTCTTCCGATTGCATTTAGTGCCTGTAAATTGGCAGTGTTAATCGGACTGAGGGCGTGTGAGAATGCCAATATTTGGATAAATGGAATCACCGGAGCCCATTTGTTTGTCAATAACAGCAGAACCAAGGGTTCGGCAACCACCATTAAGCCTACCATCATCGGAAACACTAAAAAACTTGTTGTCACAATTGAGCGCCTGGTCATATTCTTAATTCTTTCAAGAGAATCCTGATGGACAGCCAGTGCGGGAAACAAAACAGACTGGATAGACCCCGACACATTTGAGATTAGAAATCCAGGAAATGTTGAACCGCGGTTGTAATAGGCTAAAGTTTCCGGGGAGTATTTTTTACCGACAACTAAGGCTCTCAGGTTTGCATAGAGTTGTTCTATCAAAGAAGAGACCATCAGTTTCCACCCAAAAGAGTAGAGTATTTTGACTTTGTTAAATGAGAAAAGGAATTTAGGGCGCCACTTAACAACAATAAACAAAATAATGCTGATAGTAACCTGTCTAATAATCTGTTGCAGTACCAAAGCCCAAACACCGAAGTTCATAAAAGCTAAGCTTATTCCGATGACCCCGGAAATTGAAGCGGCCACCAGATTGGATAAAAAGAGGGCTTTAAACTGCATGTTTTTAGAAAGCAAGGCAGTTTGGACTGTATTAAAAGAGCCTAAGATCAAAGAGAAAGCCAAAACCCTCGTTACTTTAACCAAAGCTACGTTATCGTAAAACCGCGATATCGCCGGAGCACCGAAATAAAAGAGGGTATATAAAAGAATTGCTATGGAAAGACTCAGATAAAAGACACTTGAAATATCAACCTCATCCAAATCTTTTTTTTGGATAAGACTTGTTCCCACACCGCTTTGGACAAAGACACTGGCAATATCGGTAAAGACTAAAACAAGGGCAACGATTCCGTATTCGGAGGGAAACAGGAGGCGGGCCAAGACCATTTGGACAATAAAGTTAATCCCTTTAGAGCCTATTCGTTCCAAAAACTTCCATATCAGACTGCTGAGAATTTGCTGTTTTTCACTTTTATGCTCTTTAACCACGTGACCCTCTTTATTACAACCTCTGTTAAAAGTTTTTGTTACAAACAATGCCATTCTCTACAGAATTGAAACTAATTGCAATATAATATGGACACACTTATTAGGGTGTGCTAAATTCGTGACAGCGGGAGTGGCTTATGTCAAGAAAACCTTTTTTCATTCATTTTATCGGATTGACATACGGCAGCTATCTGAAAATCCACTACAAAATCAAAACTGCAGGCTTTGAAAATATCCCAAAAGAGGGCCCCTATCTGGTACTGTCGAATCACACCCACCTGTTGGATTCTTTTTTTATCTCGGCGGTAATGGATTCCCATATCCGTTGGATTGCCGGAGCCTATCTCTTTAAAAATCAGATTCTTAAGATTCTTCTCACTAAGTTGGTCGGCAGTATAGGTAAACAGCAGGGGCGAAGTGATTTAACCACAATAAGTAACGTTAAAGAGGCTTTTAGAAAAGGGGAGAATGTCGGTTTGTTTCCCGAAGGAACCAGAACATGGGATGGGGAACCGCTTGGATTTAGTGTTGCCACGGCTAAATTTGTCCGCCTTTTCAACGTTCCGGTTGTTTTAATGAATCTTGAAGGCAACTATGCCCTTAAGCCCCGTTGGGCCCAAAAAGCCCGCAAGGGGCCTTTTACCATCAGGGTTGTTGATGTTTTAAAA